>CAYJFV010000007.1:12058-15637 GCA_964369275.1 uncultured Desulfovibrionaceae bacterium | reverse complement strand
AAACTCTTGAATCACTTTCTTTTTTAACCAATCTATTTAAGGCGTCTATATACGCAATAGCTGATGCAACAATAATATCAGAGTCTGCCCCTTTACCTACTGTTGATAAGCCATTTTCAGTAATATTCACCGTAACTTCACCTTGGGCATCAGTGCCGCCAGTGATAGCATTAACCGCATATCTATCCAATGTAGGCTGACGTTCCGCCAAATACGAAATCACATTTAAAGCAGCATCTACAGGACCAGCCCCAAAACCTGCATGCTTCTTCACCTTATCGTCAATTTGTAAGGCAACAGAGGCTGTAGCAGGTAAATCACTTGTGCCACCTTGAACCGATAAAGCTATAAGCTTATAGGTATCAGGTACACGGTATATTTCACCCATAACAAGGGATTCAATATCTTCATCATGAATTTTTTTCTTCTTGTCGGCAAGGGCTTTTATTGCCGCACATATTGTATCAACCTTTTCATCATCAAAGGAATAACCCAAACTCTCAAGCTTTGAACGAACTGCATTTTTACCAGAGTGCTTACCAATAACAAGCTCTGATGTAGTACGCCCAATTGATTGAGGAGTCATAATTTCATAAGTTTCACGGTTTTTTAGCATGCCGTCTTGATGCACACCAGATTCGTGTGCAAAGGCATTAGCACCTACAATGGCTTTATTCGCCGCAACTGGTCTACCAATGATTAATGAAAGCAACCTACATGATGGGTAAAGTTGTTCACTTATAATATTTGTAGCATAAGGATACATATCATTACGCACATTCAAAATTGCTACAAGTTCTTCTAATGAAGCATTACCAGCACGTTCACCAATACCACATAATGTAACTTCGGCTTGCCTTGCACCTGCTTTAATAGCAGCAAGTGTATTAGCAACACCTAAGCCTAAATCGTTGTGGCAATGCACACTAAAAATAGCTTTATCTGCATTTGGTGTATTTTTTATTACATACTCTACAAAAGGCCCAAAGTTATCAGGGGTTGCGTAACCAACAGTATCAGGAATATTGATTGTTGTAGCACCCGCATCAATAACCGCAGTAAATAATTTTACCAAAAATTCTTTTTCTGAACGTGAAGCATCTTCAGCGGAAAACTCAACATTATTTGTGTAGCTTGCCGCACGCTTTACACCCGCAACCGCCATTTCAATTACCTGTTCAGGAGTTTTGCAAAGCTTATATTCCATGTGAATAGGTGAAGAAGCTAAAAAAGTATGAATACGTGGCTTAGCAGCATCTTTTATCGCTTCCCAAGCACGGTCAATATCGCCCGGCACGCAACGAGCAAGAGCGGCTACTTCACATTTTGTAACTTCATTTGCAATTGCTTGCACAGATTCAAAATCGCCTTGACTAGACACAGGAAAACCTGCTTCAATAACATCTACACCCAGAGTTTCTAACTGCTTTGCTAAACGAATTTTTTCTTGCAGGTTCATTGTTGCACCTGGACTTTGTTCGCCGTCACGCAAGGTTGTGTCAAAAATTTTAATAATGTCTTGTTTTGGTGTAGAAATATCAGTCATAACTATCTTCTTTAATAATAAAATTAAATCTAATACATACAATATTTTTCATATATAATATGCACTGATTGTATAATACATAAAAATGTAATGAAAAAGAATAAGCCATATTCCCATTTTTTGCAAGTTTTTTCATGCACTTTAAAAACAATATTACACTTCATTCCTTTTTACAGTATCATACCAGTTTTTTCTTTTTATGCCTCCGAGGACTTAGTGACGGTAAAGTCCCTAAGCCCTCGGAGAGAAAAAAAGTTGATATAACCTTACAAATTGGAATGACGTACATTCCTTCTTACAAAGCCCATAAAAAAGGAGTTAAACTAACTTTCTTCATTTCTTGTTTAAGCTTTTCGTGCTGAGGAATTTTTTGTTCTAGCAAAGAATAAAAATCCTTACTATGATTTAGATGAATAGCGTGGCAAAGCTCATGCACAATTACATAATCTACCAACTCTATAGGTAAGAATATAAGCCTTGCATTCAATGTAATTGTTTTCTTTGTATATGAACCCCACCTAGTTTTTGCAAAAGAAATACGCTTTGTTTCATTTTTTAAATCAAAGCCATATTTTTCACAGCAAAAATCAAGTCTAGCTAGCAGAAAACTTTTAGCCTTAGCACGAACAAAACCTTTAATTAATTTAATAATTTCTTCATCAGAGTTAACACCAGCAATACTTATTGTATTTTGTCGACTATCGACAGTCAACTTTTTTGTTAAACTTCCACTTATTGGATATAATATACTCCAAATTTCTTGCAGAGCTTGAAAATTTAATTCTTTATCAAGCTTTGGTAAACTATTTTTATCAATATAAGTATAGTTAGTGGCTGTTTTATATATCCACTCTTCTTGAGCTTGTAGAAGCGATACAATATATTTTTTTGAATAGTAAAATTTTTTGGGCAAAACAAGCACAAGCTCGCCATACTTTGTACGCCTAAGCCTTGCATGTTTTGCCCTTTTGTATTGCTTAACTAAACAAATATACTTTTTGTTATCAGAAAGGAAAAACTCTACTTGCATTTTATAACATTGGTGCAAAAACACTTGAGAATATGCTTAAAAGCACCATACTAAATAATGTAAAAGCAAGCGTTGCTATAGCAGTTTTACCAAAAGTTAAATGTAAGCCGTATCTACATGCTACAATTATGTTATATAAAGACCAAGGTAAAGACAAGAAATCGCCAAGAATAGGAACAACACTCAAAATAGCTGGTGCAGAAGCATAAGCAAATATTCTAGCAATCAAGTTAAAGTCGGCTCTTTCAGGTTGCACTAGTTTTACAACACTATAAAGCAATGTACTTCCAGCAAAAAACTGCAACGCTATAATTAATGGAGCAATAAAAGCAGTTAAAATAGCAAAAGAAGGCGAGGAAATCATTTCAACAACTTCTGGCGATAAACCAATAGCATTAACACTATCTGACATCATAAAAGTAAAATACCTTGCAGCAAACTGTATAAAGCTAATTATCAGATAAAAATACATTGCCTTTTTGAAGGGATATGGACGAAACATAGTTCCAAAAAAAGCTGGGGCTGATAATAAAACTTGAACAATTGTTTGAAAAAACTTATCTAAAATATTCTTATTTTTAGAATTACTTTCCCAAGGAACCATTGCAAGAGCTTGCAATACATAACCTTGCTTTTTTAAATTCTCTATTTTCTCAAGCTGTTCACGGTAAGCTTGATGTGCTTTTTGCAGCAATTCCTCTTCTTCTGGAGTTAATTTTTTTGGTTCTTGCTGTTTATTTTCAGAGTTTGAACTGTTTAAGTTATCATTTATATTACTTACATTATCATGTTGACTTGAACTTTCAGTTTTTCTTTCTTGTGAAAGTTCATTTTGTTCTATTGCGTCTTTTGAAATATCAACAGTTATATTAGGCTTATTGTCTTGATTTTCGTATGTAGAATTATTATTCTTTTCTTCTTCTACAAACTCACGAAAGGTAAACTTAACATTACATTTTGGGCAGGTAACTTTTGTTGCACTAGCAGGAATGGCATTAGTTGG
>CAYJFV010000007.1:0-11958 GCA_964369275.1 uncultured Desulfovibrionaceae bacterium | reverse complement strand
CATTACATTTTGGGCAGGTAACTTTTGTTGCACTAGCAGGAATGGCATTAGTTGGTACATCACGTTCAAAACCACAGTTTGGACAAACAATTCTCATATATATTCTCGTAAGGATTATCTAAATTTCTTTTTATTGAAAAGCAAATTATTTATAGCATTCATTGTTAATTTTAGCAAGAAAATAACGATAAACGCTATTTATGCTTTTTTTACAACTTGCATAAATTTTACGTATATATTAATCTTATAAAAATATTCTATTAAAAATGAAAGCCATTATGAAAAACTTAATTCAAAATAAAAATTCACATAAATTTTCTGCAGATGCCCTACTTTTAGCAAGTTTTACTCCACTTGATAAAGTTGAAAAATTTGTAGAGCTAGGCACTGGGTGCGGTATTATAGCACTTGAATTATTGGAAAGAAAAAAATCGCTTTCTGGGCTTGGAATAGATTGCAACAAAGAGTTGCTAACTTCTGCTAAAAGCAATTTAGAATTATACACGCATGGAAATAGTAGCATTTATAATATAGAATTTATAGAAGAAGATTTAGAAAATTGCCCAAATTTTAAAAATAATAAAATTTTAGAATTTAGAAATTCATGCGATTTGGTTGTTACTAATCCACCTTGGCTATTAGAAAACCAAGGCAAAGTGCCTATTGATGAAATAAAAAGAAAGGCATTATTTGCAAAACGTGATGTATATAATTTATTTTTTAAAAATGCACGCTATTTTTTGAAAGAAAAGGGTTTATTGTCCTTTGTAAGCATACCAAGTAGACTAGGTGATATTTTTGAAGCTTTAGCAAAAAATGGTTTTTCACCAAAGTTCCTACAATTTGTGCATAATACAACTAAAAGCGAGGCAATTTTTGTGCTTTGTTTAGCGGAATTTAAAGGCAAGAAAGCAAATAGCCTTGAGTTACAGGTTTTACCTGCTAAATATTTACATTAAAAAGAAATAACTCTATTGAACATATTGTACAATAGAGTTATTTTTTGTATAACAATGCTAAAGTTTAGTTTTCTTCTCTTCCACCGAAAAGAATATAGAAAGGAAAAATTAACGCTGCGAATGCAAAAAATATTAAGATAAAAGTCATACGTAACTCCTTATTGTTATATTGTTAGTGATAGTTTTCACAAATCCTTATAAAAAAATATTTATATTATAATGAACTATATTTACCTCCAACCAAGAACAAATTAGCTTATAAAATACAAATAGAACTTAGAGTAATATAGCAATTATAGAAAGACTATTACTATTTGAAATAATAGGTTATTCTAAAAGCTATAAATGAATTAAAGTTTTCACAAACTCTATAAATATTAAATAAGAAATTAATAAAAAATAGTCAAGTTATTTTTTTCACATAAATGTAATTAATTGTAATAACAATATTTCATTGTGTAAAAATTGGAGGTTGTCTATTTTTCGTTAGTAAAGAATTTTATGCATATTGCATATATTAGAGGTAGATTAACTTATTTATATTTTTTCTTTTTTTCTGGGGAGAAACCAAAAGGGTTACATTTTGGGGTGATTTTTACCTTACAAGAGTAAATAATATCGTTTATAAACACACAATTTATCATTTTTTAAGTGCAACAAGGTAAAAATCAACAAAATTCACCACCTTTAGTTCACTCCCCTCGCTCCCTCTTCCTTAACCCCCAATTACCAAAGTTCAGTGTAGCTATTTAATTCATTTTTTTAGGTTTGTACGTTTCCGGTAGACGTCCTAAAAACATTATTTATCCAAAGCACACTAATACTTAAACAAAATTTTTTGTACGAAGTTAAAAATAACAAATAGGAATAACTTTTATCGAGATAAGACTAAAAAAGTGCAAGTTTTTATGCGAGCATTAAAAGTTTTTGTAAAGATGGGGGTGAGTTTGAAAGGGGAAAACTTGCTTTTTTCAAAAAGCATGGTTTCCCCCTTTCAATTTAAATTAAAAACGCAAAAAAGGCGGAGATTCTCCGCCCTTGTTAATATCACTAAACAAATACAGAAAAATCTACAAACGTACTTTCTGCCCTTTGCTATGTAAAAATTCTTTTATCTCTTTAATAGAATATTCTTCATTATGCACTATAGAGGCAACTAAAACAGCACTTGCACCAACATCTAAAGCATCGGAGAGGTGCGAGGGCTTGCCAGCTCCGCCCGAGGCTATTACAGGTATTGAAACTGCATCACAAATCATTTTTGTAAGATTTAGCTCATACCCTGTTTTCATGCCGTCTGCATCAATTGAGTTTAGGCAAATTTCACCTGCTCCAAGCTTTTCACATTCTAAAGCCCAAGCAAGAGCATCTTTACCAGTATGAAGTCTGCCACCATTTATTACTATTTCATAGCCCGACGGAATACTTGCACTAACAGGTACTTTTAATACGTCCATTCCCACTACAATTGCTTGCGAACCAAAGGCATACGCCCCTTCAGAAATAAGAGTAGGCTCTTTCACGGCAGCAGAATTTAAAGAGACTTTCTCAGCACCTGCAAGTAAAACTTCACGCATTGAAGCCACGCTTGAAATACCACCGCCAACGCTAAAAGGAATGAATATATTTTCTGCTACTTTAGAAACGATATCTACAAAAAGCCCACGCTTTTCATGTGAAGCTGTAATATCGTAAAAAACTATCTCATCAGCTCCTGCTTCATAGTATTTTTTTGCACTTTCTACAGGGTCGCCAATGTCTATATTACCTTGAAATTTTACACCTTTTGTTAGTCTGCCGTCACGCACATCAAGGCAAGGGATTAATCGACGTGATAAATGTTCGTTAGTTTTCATACTTTCCCTTATTTACCTTTATTTGCATAGCAATAGTTTGCAAAATTTTCTAATAATTTCAAGCCAACAGTACCACTTTTTTCTGGATGGCATTGCACTGCCCAAAGTCCATCACGCCCATATACAGAAGCAAATTCCAAACCATAATTTGTTGTAGCAAGTACAAGTTCGCTATCAACTACATTATAATATGAATGTACGAAATAAAATTCATCGCCAGAATTTATACCCTCGAATAAAGGACTTTCTTTTTTTATTTCAAGGGCATTCCAGCCCATGTGAGGAATATTTATTTCCCTCTCCCCGTCTTTTAAATTCTTTTGAAAAGCCACACATTTACCCTCTACTATACCAAGGGTTTTTGTATTACTTTCTTCGGAAAATTCTAATAAAATTTGAGCCCCTAAGCAAAGCCCAAGAAGTGGAATTTTTTTTGCTACAATTTCTTTAATTTTCGTATCAAGCTTATTCTTTGTAAGATATTCCATAGCCTGAGCCGCAGCACCAACACCAGGAAAAATTACTCCGTCAGCATTTAATAGCACCTCGGAATCATCAGTAATTACGCAATCAATTTTCTGAGCTTGCAAAGCTCTTAGTACAGAAGTTTGATTACCAGCTTGATAATCTAAAATTGCTAGCATAACATTTTCCTTTATACAAAATTATTTTTTAGGTGCTGAAAGTAAAGGCATTGAACTTGAGCTTTTTTCAACACTAGGGGCTGCAACAGTTGGGCTTTCGACTGTAGGAGCTTTAAGAACCGGCATTGTTGGAGCTGTAGGACTAGCAACACTGCTTGCCCCCGAAGTGCTTGAAACACGAGGTGCAGATAATAAAGGTAAACTATTCACACCCTTTACCACGCTAGGTGCTGGTTCATCTAGCTGTGTTTGAGTTGGCATTGTAGGCATTGTAGGCATAGTCATTGGAGGCATTTGAGCATTTTGTGCAGGAAGAGTGGTAACTGAAGATGCTTCCATTTTTAAACCATCTGGAGTGCTATGCTTATTTAGAAAGTTATTCCATTCTTCAAGGTTGATAAAGGTGTCTTTATCTAAATCAATAATACTAAATGCTTGCTGTGCCATATTTGGGTTCGCGTCCATAAATTCTTGTAGGCTTAAAACGCTGTCAGAATTTGCATCCATTGCGTTAAACTGAGCACTTGCAAAGGCAATACTTGTTTGCCCTAATATACAATTAAATACAAAAAGGCTAACCAATGAAGCCGATATTTTTATTTTCATAACAATCTACTTTATTTCATATTTTTATAAACGCTTGCTGTACCTTTTATGATACTCCATATAAGGTTTTTACGTTCGCTTTCAAGGTACACTTTTTCCTCGCCCTCGTCAATCAAGGGAATTTGAGGTATTTTATCTAGCCCAGAGCCAAATTCAGGCAAGTTTTCAACATCTATTTTTGTAAGTAGCACTTTTTTTGATTGCACTATTCTTTCTTGTTGCAGTGTGGCTATATCTTTTTTTCTTTTTTCTTCTCGTAGCTGTTTGGTTTGCTTAGCGTATTGCCTATCTTTTATTTTTTCATTATGCTTTCTTTCTACTACATTTAATAGTTCGCTTGCAAATGAATAATTTTTGTTTGCTAAATATTCACCTAATTCTTTTGCACTGCTTTGCGGATTTTCAGAAGCTAAGCAAGCATTTACAATACCTTGCATTTCCCTAGTTGCTGTAATAATAGGTTCAAGCAATACAAGCTTTTGGGCAAAATCTTGCAGTCTATTTTCTTTTATATACCTAACTAAGTCATTAATAAGCGGATGTAGCGGATATTCTGTACTTGCTTTATAAACTTCTGCAAGTTCAAGCATTTTGGAATTTTCATTGATATAGGCATACGATTTAATAGCTTCTACCAAACATCTTAAATACTGCTTGGTATCACCTTCTTCCTTATACATAGACGCTAAAGTTTCAAATGCTTTACCCGCAGTATCTGGGTTATTGGTAGCCTTCAACAAAAGAGGCGTAGCTTTTTGTACTTGCCCACGCTTTAGTAATTCTAAGGCATCATAAAGTGCTGTTTGTACATCTGCCTTTTCCGGTTTGCTTAGCCTTTGCAAGCGAAGCTCTTCTAACTGAGCAAAGAAAGTGCTACTGTTAGGAAGTATTTTCTTAGCATGCACAAGTGCTTGTATTTTTTTTCTTCTTGCTTCTTCAAATTTAATACAAAAATTTATCGCTTCTTCAAGTGCTAGAGCTGTAAATGGGCGAGTAATAGCATAGCTAAAACCAGCTTCCAAATAATGCTTTGATTCCTTTTCATCTGAGCCAATAAAAACAAGTGGTTGATGGAATAAAAGAGGATGTAACCTAATAAGCTTTAAAAATTCAAGGGCTGTCATATCCGCCAGTTGTGGCTGACAAAAAACTAAGGTTTCACGCTGTAATCTATTTATATGTACATCTGCTAATTCAAGGGCAAGAGAAAGCCCCGATGTATGAGTTATTACAGATTTATAGCCTGCATGTTTAAATGCCTGCCTATCTATAATAGCCTTATTATCATCTTGAGTTAATATGATAATGTTTTTAAATATCTCTTGCATAAATTATAGCTCTTCAAAATCCATTAAGCGAAAATAGCATTTTTCTGTATCTATTTCAAGCTTAAAATAAAATAGCAGATTATTATAACCTGCTATAATATAATAATTATTATTTATATAATAGCCGAAAGCCCCATTCCAAAATATGAACCATCTTCCCCATAGCTCATTATTGAAGAAGAAGGATTTGTATTAAACAAGCCCGACATTGATTGCAGTTCAATTCTGCTTATTTCTAAATGTAAGGCAATATCTTGGCTTGTTCTTGCAACTTCTAAGTTGTCAAGATATTGAACTTGTTTAAATTCTTCAACAAGTTCTGGGTTATCCCTAAAAAATTGTTCTATTTTGGCTTTGTCTGGGGAATCAGTAATAACTTTTATACCATCGTTTTCATAGTCTGTAACTACTTGATATTCTGTATCTTTAGGAATACCTAATTCAGATAAACCATCTTTAACTTTTTGTGCAAGTTCATCTTTCATAGTTTCAGTATAGTTTGTAATAGTTGAAAAAGTTACTCTATTTCCAGCAGATAAACCTAAACCTTCCATTACTGCTTCCATAGCTTCTGCAAGCTTATCTATTTGTTGCATACCATAAGCAGATTGTGCCTGCTTAGAAGCATAGCTTGAATTACTTGCTGAAACAGTAGAGCTTGAATCTGTTTCAGAGTATTCTTCATTACTAAAGTTCCACAAACTATTTAAAGATGTTGAAATTAAAAGAGAATTTGTATTATTAATTTGTGACATACTTCCCCCTAGCGGAAAATTTTGCTTATTTGTAGTATCTTATAAGGTATTAAGCAAGTTATATGCCAAATTATGTGTCAAATTCCTATTATTCTGCAATTTTAAATAATTTATGAAATTATACATAAAAAAAAGACTGCGAAATGCAGTCTTATTTTCAGTATATAAAAAAATACTATAAAATCTTTAAGCTTACTCGGCGTATGTACGTGCAACAGGCTTTACGATAGCTCCGCTACGAATACAGCGTGTACAAACACTAAGTACTTTTACTTGTCCGTCTGCGAATTGATGACGAACAGACTGGAGGTTGGGTAAAAAACGTCTTTTTGTTTTAATATTTGAGTGACTTACCCAGTTTCCTACTTGTGGTTTTTTTCCACAAACATCACATTGCTTAGCCATAACAGCCTCCTAATAATAAGCACCCGAAAGCGTGTAAGGAAATATTAAGTCTCTACTATTCTTTCGTAAGAGAAATTGAATATCTTCTTTTTTAAAAAAAAGCAAGTTTAATTTTGCTTAAATTTCAAATTTAATTTTTCTTTTTTTGCTTTTAAACTTTTAAAATCATTCTTATTATTAGGATAGCTAAATTTTTTATTAAAAATTCTTGCGGTCTTTATATATCTTTGCTAAAAAATGGTGATGAGAAAACAACATTATATAACACGCCGTGATATTTTAACTATGGTTAACGATATCCACGAAGATTTAGTACAACTTTTTGACTGTGAAGCTTGTTCTTTATACTTCCCTAAAGAAAATGAAATTGAAAAAACTACCTATATAAAAGAAGAAAAAAACTTACTTCTTCCTTTAAAGTTTAAAAATTCCAGCGAAGTATTAGGCGTTTTTTTACTTAGAAAACCAAATGAAGAAAAAGTAAATAATCTATTGCCAAGCATTGAAAACTATATTTCTATGGCAATGGAAAAGCTTTATTTGAAAAAATCTTCTTTGTATGATCAAAATACTAATCTTTTTTCTCAGCACACTCTTATTTCATCTGTTTCAGCAAAAATTTCTGAAATTAGAGATAATTTTACAAAACCTACTGAATTTCACCCTAACCCATTTCTTTCAACAGGGGCAGCAGGTTTAGTATACTTTAAGCTTACAGGACTTAAAGAACATGCAAAAAAGTACGGCTATTTCTTTGCCGAAAATTGCTTACAAAGCATAGCAGAAAGTATTTTAAACTCACTCGACCCAGAGGTGCTACTTGCTAGAGTAAACGAATTTGACTTAGCCCTTATGCTCACAGAAGATAATTGTGATAGCCGTCAAGCATTAAATAACTATGTACACACTATTTCCAATTCTTTATCTAATATAAGCTTTACCTTGCCCGATTCTGCCCTTTCGCACACAAAAAGAGTTAATATAAATGTGCATATTGGCTACATTCTTTTCCCACATGATTTTGACAATTTAATAGCTCAACGTGAGCCTTCCGAACTTGCCTACTTTTTGCTTACCCAAGCAGAATACACCGCAACACGAGCTAACGAGCAAAAGAAAAACTTCCTTCCCTTTGGTTCACTTCTTCAAGAGGGCGGAAATATAAACAAAATTTTGCCGCATAATGAAATTATTATAAATTTAGGACGTAATGCAGGACTTCGTGAATCTATGAGGTTTTCTGTATATTCAAGTAATATTCTGCAATCTAATGCATATAATGATGAATTATTTGAAAGACAAGGTATCTACAAAGGCGATATAAGCATTATTGAAATTTCTGACGACTTTGCCCTTGCCGAACCAAGCCTTTTCCACGATACCGCATACCCCTTTACCGAGGGCGATAACCTTATAAAACTTCCTGACGACTTCATGTCTTCAAGTTATGAAAATGGCGAGCTAAGAAAAGAAAATATTACTCATTTATATAAGCACCCAGAATTTCTTGCTCTTTTTTCTGAGACAAGACAAAGAATAACTAGCTTTTCACTAGCTCTTTTGCAGGTGGATAATAATTCAGAGAGTTTTAATATTCCAATAGCTTCTATTTTATCTGAAGTTATGCTGTATTTTCAGCATACTTTCATTCCAAAATATCAGCTAGAGCAACATGCAAATGATGTAATTTTCTCACGCTATGGCGATAATAATATTTTGTGTTTCCTACCTCAAACACATGAATTAAGCTCGCAATCTTTATTAAATGCATATAAAGAACTTTCTAGTGAACTTAGCCAGCATATTCAACGCAAAGTATTCATTGGCGTAGCAATACACCCATTTCTTGACTACAAACCAGCTGATGCTTTAGAAAACTGCAAAAAAGCCCTAGAATGTGCAAAACTTTTAGAATTTCCTTATGTAAGCTTTTGTGATTCAGTAGCCCTTACTATTTCGGCAGATAAACTTGCTACACAGGGCATGATTTACGAAGCACTGCAAGAATACCAAGATGCTATTCTTGCAGATAATAATAATGCACTAGCTCATAATTCTTTAGGCGTAACCTTAGTAAACCTTAATAGATTTAGTGAAGCACAAAAAAACTTCTTAAAAGCTTTAGAACTAACCCCTGAAGATATTTCAATATATTATAACCTTGGTGGAATTAGTGAAAAACTTGGAGATTTTCATATTGCAAAGCAATATTATGAAAAATGTTTAAATTCTAATGAATATTCTTACTTTGCTTTATTTCGCTTAGGGCTTTTAGCTGAAAGCGAGAATGACTTTGATACTGCAATTCAATATTATAATAAGGCAATTTTATTAGAGCAAGCACAAGCAAGCCCCTACAGGCAACTTGCTAAAATTGCAATGCAAAATAACGATATGCCTAAGGCTCGCGAACATCTGTATACCGCATTAAGGTATACACCAAGCGATGCCCACAGCCTTATTTTACTTGCAAAAATTTATCTTGAAAATAATGAAGACCCTAATGTTATTTCGGCTTTATTATCGCCTATAATGACACAAAGACAAACTAATGTTGAAGCATGGCGAATTTATGCACAAGTATTAAAGGCACAAGGTAAAGACTATGAAGCAGCTAATGCTGAAAATAAAGTGCAAAACTTATCAATTTAGCACATCTTCTTTATCTATGCCTTAGTAGTTTAATTACTGCTGTTGTGCCTTTACCCTCATTATTTTTTAGGAAAATATCACCATCGCATAACTGTAGCATAGACCTTGCTATAGCAAGCCCTAACCCTGTACCGCCTGTTGCTCGGTTACGTGATGGTTCAAGCCTAAAAAATGGCTCAAATACTTTTTCAAGCTTATCTTCTGGAATACCAGAACCATTATCTACAATTTCAATTGTTAAATCTTTTAAGGTATCGTTTACAAAAATTTGTGTATACGTTCCATAACTTTTAGCATTTTCTAGTACATTTAATAATGCTCTTTTTAAACACAATAAACGAATTGCAATAGGGGGAACTCTATTGTATTTATGCACGCTTTTTATATTTTCTCTTGTAAAGTCAACATGATGCCCACTTGAAGCAAAGTCTTCTGCCATGCTATCAAGCAATGAAATAACATCAACCACAACAAATTTTTCAGTATTTGCAGTAGCTCTACCTATTTCAATACTGGTATCCATAAGTTGTCTTAATTGGTTGATATCTTTCATAAAGGAAGAACTTATAGGTTCTTCAAGTTGTTCTGCCCTTAATGCTATACGCGTTAGTGGAGTTCGTAAATCGTGGGAAATTGCAGCCAGAAGTCTACTTCTTTCATTAATAAAATCAAAAATCCTTTTTTGCATTAAGTTAAATGCAATAATAGTATCACGTACTTCTGTTGGCCCCTCATCTATCATAGGGCTAAAATGCGTAAGATTTCGCGAAAACTCTTCGGTTGCGTGTGCTAAGCGTTTTAACGGCTGAACGGCAAAATATACTATTACAAAACCAAATACAGCCACTAAACCAAATATTAATAGCGGCACAGCCAAAGACCCCGTATGAGGAATAAGTAAATTGTAACCATTACCTTCAAAAATTGCCCACGTGTTTTCATCTAATGGAATAGCTACTTTTAGCTTATAGTCTTCATTTACTATTATATGTTCGGATAAAGTGTCGTTCCCAAATAGAACATCTTTTATAAAAAGAAAGTAATCTTCATAATCAAACTCTGTTACAGTAACATGCACATCTAAATTATCAGTTTGCCCACTACCAAGTGCCAAGCTTTTAATATATTCAGCCATGGCTTCGCTTTGCGGATTTGAACCACAGCATTTTTCAGGCAATACATTTGCAAACTCTACACTATACCCAGTAGCTTTCATATTAATAGCAAGCTGTTCACGTTCAGCAGCACTACTTAAACGTATAAGGGTATAATATGAATATATAAATCTTGACCTATCACCTATCAAGTAGGTAGAGGTATAAGCCCTACCCATTGATATTATGTAATAACTCATAAATAAATATAAAGAGAAAATTCCTACAAATAAGGCAAGGAATATTTGAGCATACATTGTGCCAGGAATATATTTCTTTAACGAAAAAGTTTTCATTTAAACCTTTAATCCTGTTATAAGCACTTGGAACTACTAATCTTCTAACACTTTTAAATCTGTAAACAATTCTTTCTACTTTTGAATAATTTGTACGTTAGTTACAAACACATAACCATCACCACGTACTGTTTTAATCAGCCTAGCCTCTCTACCATTATCTTGCAATCTTGCACGTAAGCGGCTTACCTGCACATCAATACTACGGTCGAAAGGACTTCTATCGACATTATCAGTTTTTCCTTGAACCGCTTCAATAAGCTGTTCTCTTGTTAAAACTTGCTGAGGATGTGTTAAGAAACAGAATAAAAGTCTGTATTCAGCACCGCTTAGATTTACAATAATACCCTCAGGGCTAATTAAATGCCTTGCCCCGCAATCTAGTGTCCATTCATCAAACTTATACATAGCAGGGAAATTTGAAGTTTCTACTTCACTTTTACCTAAAGTTCTACGCAATACAGCCCTTATACGAGCTAGTAATTCACGAGGTTCGAATGGTTTGGAAATGTAATCATCTGCACCAAGTTCTAGCCCAACAACTCTTTCAGTTGTTTCACCAAGTGCAGTTAAAAATATAACTGGAATATCTGAAAACTGTCTTAATTTTCTAAATACCATTAGCCCATCTTCACCAGGCATCATAATATCTAAAACAATAAGATTACATGGCTCTTGCGATAATAATGCAAACATTTCATCGCCAGCCCCTGCTTTGGAAACTCTGTACCCGTGCAATTCTAAATAAGAAGCAAGAAGGTCACGGATATCTGGATCGTCGTCTACTACAAGAATATGTTCTATTGTCGAAGATGCTTGAGTCATAAAAAATACCTCATTACAGTTTTAACATTTATATTCTCTAGGCTTACATGTTATATTTTAAACTAAAAAAGTATTTAACGCAAATTAAAAATGAAAAAAATCCTATTTATTATTAAAAATTTAACGTCTAAAATACAAAAAACTTCATACCTTAGACGTTAAACTAAAAAGGGAGCATACGCCCCCCTTAAATCTATACTTTAGTTAGCTGAACCACAGTTTGAACCGCAACCTGAAGAGCAGTTACCTGCATTTGCAAAAGGTTTGTTAGGTTCAATAACAAAGCCCATGTAAGAAACATCAACATTAACGCCTGTTGTTTCTTCAAGAAGTTCTTTGTTAACACAGAAAGTGAAGCCGTCTTTTTCGATTACTGTATCGTCGTCTAAAGGCTCATCCAGAGCCAATGCTAAACGCGGACCGCGTCAGCCACCTGGTGCTAAATAAATACGAATAGGTTGTTTGTCTTTACCTTCAA
>CAYJFV010000006.1:4519-16563 GCA_964369275.1 uncultured Desulfovibrionaceae bacterium | reverse complement strand
ATTTCAAGTCAAGAACACGACTGGACTTGCAGATTTTTAATCGCGAAAAAAACAGGCACTTCTTGTGCTTTACACGGAAAACACCCTGCTGAATGTAGAGCTTTATTGTGTAAAGATCCTGAGCCTTTACTTGCTCTTCCTGCCGATGGTCGTCAAACTCGTAAGCAATTGCGCGAATTTTTGAAAAAACCAGAGTGGTGGGACGAACTTATAGACACACATGCTAGTCAATGCGATTTGAATAAAGTTGCGGAATGTCTTGAAAAAATGGAAGAAGATCCTAAAGCAAAGGAAGAACTTTTAAATATCATATCTTTCGACAATTCATTTAGAGAATTGGTGCTAGAGAAGACAGATATTACAGAAGATTTACTTCTCTTTTTGTTTGGGCGTCCTTTACTTGGACTTATGCATCAATTTCAAGTAGAAGTTTTAAAAACAGACAAAGGCCTGTTGCTAAAAAAAGTAGTTAAAGCATGATTGCATACGTTGAAGGTAGATTTGTAGAACAGACGGATAATTCTGCTATTGTCCTAACTGCTGGCGGTGTTGGCTATGAAATTTTTTTAACAAGTCATGCTCTTGCAAATTTGCCAAGCAAAGGGGAGGTTGTCAGCTACTTCACGGTGCATGTAGTGCGTGAAGACGCGGCAGAACTTTTTGGCTTCACAAGCTTTGATGAACGTTATACCTTTTTAATTCTTACCTCCATTAGCGGGGTTGGCGCAAGAAAAGCGCTTGCCATTTTGTCTACTTTCAGTCCTGATGAGTTAAGACAAAATATTTTAGATAATAATACTATGGCTTTAGCTCAGGTTTCTGGTATTGGTAAAAAGGGTGCTCAGCAAATATTTCTTGATTTGCAATATAAATTGCAGGGAAGTATTGGCAAGGGTATTCAAACAGCTAATTCCGAGGGTAATAAAGTATTGAATGAAACTGTAGCGGCTTTATTGAATTTAGGTTATTTGGAAGAAGAAGTTCGCCCAATTGTTAGGGAAATTTTATCTGATAATGCCGATTATGATGTAACAGCTGCACTTAGAGCGAGTTTAAAACAAATTGCTCAACTAAAATCAATGTAGAAGAAGAAAAAAATGTCGCATAATGAATATTCAGATGAGCATATACGCCCGCAAAGGCTTGAAGATTTTATTGGTCAAGAAGAGCTTCGAGCAAATTTACGCGTGTATATTGATGCGGCAAAAGAACGCAATCAGGCAATAGATCACTTGTTGTTTTATGGCAACCCAGGTTTAGGTAAAACAACTTTAGCAAGAATTATTGCAACGGAACTTGGGGTAAATCTTGTAACAACTTCTGGGCCTGTGCTTGAGCGTTCGGGCGACTTAGCGGCAATTCTTACAAATTTAAATCGTGGTGATATTTTATTTGTAGATGAAATTCATAGAATGCCAATTTCGGTTGAAGAGGTTTTGTACCCTGCTTTAGAAGATTTTAAGCTAGACTTGCTTATTGGGCAAGGGCCAGCGGCTAGAACTGTAAAGCTTGACTTAGAACCATTTACTTTGGTGGGTGCAACTACAAGGCTTGGTCTTTTATCCTCACCTTTGCGTGATAGGTTTGGTATTATTTCAAGGTTAGAGTATTATACACCTAAGGAATTGTCTTTAGTTGTTTTGCGTGCGGCACGAATTTTAGAGGTTGCCATTGAAGATGAAGCGGCCTTAGAAATTGGCAAGCGTTCACGCGGTACACCGCGTATTGCAAATAGGCTACTTCGCCGTGTACGCGATTTTGCTGTTGCGGCGGTAAAAGGAACGAATAATGAACCAGTGGTTGGGCTTGAAGTAACAAAAGAAGCTTTAAAGCGTTTAGATATTGATGAAGCTGGCTTAGATTCAATGGATAGACATATTTTATCTGTTATTATAAACCATTATGGCGGTGGCCCAGTAGGGGCAAAAACACTTGCTGTTGCAGTTTCGGAAGAACTTAAAACTATTGAAGATATATATGAACCTTACCTTATACAGTGTGGCTATCTAAAGCGTACTCCACGCGGCAGGATGGCAACACAAAAAGCATATAGCCACTTAGGGCAGGGGGCATTATTTTTGGAATAAGGCGAACAAGGTGAGCAAACTTTAGCGAGCGAAACAATTTTGACATAAATTGTGAGCGAGGTTTTGTGTACGAAGTACCAAAACAAGTACCAATAAAGTCGCAGGGGGCATTATTTTTGGAATAGTTCTTTGTAGGGTGAGCAAATCTGGTTAAAGAAATTTTCCATAACTGACATTCATATCGCAGGGGGCGTTATTTTCGGAATAGGGCCTAATGAAATATCTAAAGCTGATTGAACAATTCCTCATAAATGAAATCCATATAGCAAGGTAATACAATGGAAAAACTATTAAAATTATTAGCGAATGATCCTTTTTCAAGACATTTAGGTATTGAAATTGTAAGTTTTGAAGATAATACTGCAATTGTGCAAATGCCCTTTGATGATAGACACACAAACGCGATGAATAATACACACGGTGGGGCAATTTTCGGGCTTGCCGATATGGCTTTTGTTATAGCTTCACATAAGCAATACTATTCTGTAGTTAATGCTCAAAGTTCTATTTCCTATATTTCAGCAGGCAAAGTTGGGCCAATTACAGCAGAAGCAAAACCAGTAAAACTTGGTAGAAGTTTAGCTGTTTATGAAGTTATTGTAAAAGATGGCACAGGCACGCAATTAGCTACAGTAACAATAAATGGCTTTGTAAAAGACGCACCAGCAGAATAAATTTAACGGGGTATTTGTGCTAAAAGCAAAACAACTTGCAAAAACTTTTGGAACAAGAGTTCTATTTAAGAATGTGGATTTTGAAATATTTCCGCAGTCTATTCATATTTTGCAAGGGGCAAATGGCACAGGAAAAAGCACTTTATTTAAAATGCTACTAGGCTTTGTTGAACTAGACGCTGGGGAAATTGAAACTTCTTTGGAAATTAGCGATATTGGCTATATTGCACACGCTACTTTTTTATATCCGCAATTATCTGCATTAGAAAATTTACGCTTTTGGCATAATTTACATACAGGAAAAAATTTAACAAAAGAAGAATATTTAAAGGTGCTTGAAGAAGTAGGGCTTTTAAAATTTGCACACGAACCGGTACGCATATTCTCACGCGGAATGGCTCAAAAATTAAATATTGCAAGGCTTTTATTACAAAAACCTAAATTATATCTGCTAGATGAACCAAGCACTGGGCTAGATGTGCAAGCAAGAAATTTCTTACTACAGCATATACTTAAGGCAAAAGAAGAGGGTAGCTCTGTTTTTTGGATAAGCCATGATGTTGAAAAAGATAAAGAATATGCAGATTATATTCATACACTTGAAAAGCAAAAACTAAGTACAATAAAGCTTGCACAAAGTGCTTTAGGGGGCGAAAATGCCTAGTATTGAAAAATATTCTAAAGCAAAACCAGCTTTACTATTGCTTATTAAAAAAGATATTTCACTTTTCTTTTTAAGGGGCGGGGGCTTTGGGCAAGCTATACTTTTGGGCTTGTTGCTTATATTTGTTTTTAGTTTGTCGCTTGAAATTGGTGAAAGGGCAAGCGGGCGTGAAATTGGCACATTATTTTGGCTTGCTTCTGTTTTTTGTATGGTGTTAATTTGTAATAATTTACATGCCTTAGAAGAACATAATGGGGTAAAAACTTCTTTGCATTTAATGCCACAATCTGTACTTTTTGTGTGGCTTTCAAAATCTATAAGTGCTTTAGTTTTTATGCTCATTGCACAAATATGTTTCTTTTTTGCTTTACTTGTTTTTTGCAATGCCCAATTTATGGGGGCAGTAAGTGAACTTTTGACAATTTGCCTACTTGTTGATATTGGTATGGTATCATGCGGTGCTTTACTTGGAAGTTTAGCTGTTGGGAATACGGGGAAAGAATCTTTGCTATCAATAGTGCTTTTTCCTTTGCTTACACCTTTGCTACTTGCAGGAATTGAAATATTTGCTGTGTTTTTTACACTTGGCAGTGGAGATTTTGGCTCTTGGCACTGGATTATGCTTTCATTTGATGCGGTATTTTTAGCCTTGTCTTTAATACTTTTTCCATTTATCTATGTTGCTGAATAAATAAATGGTATTTTTATAAAAAATTATTTTAAGGAATAATATGTTATCTTTAGCAAAAATTTCTGCAATATTATTTGGTATAGGCTTTGCTTTTTGCCAATATCTTATTTATGTGTATGCTCCTATTGAGCAAACAATGGGTGTAGCACAAAAGATTTTTTACTACCACTTGCCTGTAGCTTGGTGGTGCTTTGTGGCATTTTTTATAAGCTGTGTATCAAGTATACTTTATTTGAAAACGAAAAATAATAAGTACGATAGTATAGCTTTAGCAAGTGCAGAACTTGGGCTTTTCTTTGCTACTTTAGCAATTATTACAGGCTCTATTTGGGGTAAAAACTCTTGGAATGTGTGGTGGACATGGGATCCACGATTAACAACAACATTAATTCTATGGTTTATATACGCAGCATATTTGGCTGTTCATTCAATGCCAACGGCTAAAGCCAAAGTAATGGCGGCAGTTGTTGCTATTGTGGGCTTTGCAGATGTGCCACTGGTATTTTTCTCGGCACGTATTATGCGTTCAATTCACCCTAATGTCTTTGCTGACGAGGGCGGCGGCTTAGAACCAGAAATGGTGCATACCGTTATTACAAGTGTTGGCGTGTTTGCTTTCTTGTTTTTTGCTTTATTAGTTGTGCGTAGTATACAAATAATGCAAGCAGAAAAATTAGATGAAATGATTACAAATAAACTTTATAGCGAAGAATAAAAGGATAT
Source organism: uncultured Desulfovibrionaceae bacterium (assembly GCA_964369275.1). Lineage (GTDB taxonomy): Bacteria > Desulfobacterota > Desulfovibrionia > Desulfovibrionales > Desulfovibrionaceae > CAYJAZ01. The sequence goes on along the minus strand of CAYJFV010000006.1, from coordinate 11,724 downwards.
AAAATGGATAGTTTAACTGCTCTACTTTATGTAAATATTGCCCTTTGGGTATCAATTGGCGGTTTTTTAGGCTTTTTAGCCTATAAACAAGCGGAACTAAAAAAGAAAATTACACTTTTAGAAATTAAGGAAGAAAAATAATGCTAAGAAATAAATTAGTTATAGCATTTGCTTTAGTTGGCACAGCGTTAATGATTTTTACTGCAGGAAAATATCATTTTGAACAAAGTTCACCTCAAGTTGTCAAAGCTCCGCAAGGCATGACAATGCCCCCGAGTGATTCACAAGAAGGTATGCCTAGCGGTGCTATGAATATGTCTAACATGTTTGGCAATGAAGATATAGACCCTGCTTTTGCTCAAAGAGCAGGCGAACTTATGCAAAGAATGCAAGCAAACGCGAACGACCCACAAGTTGCAATAGAGCTTGCAATACTCTTTTTAGAAGCAGAAGATTATTTAGGTTCATTAAATTTTGCAACGCGTGCAAGCATGCTAGATCCTACAAATGCAAATGCTGCATATCTTATGGCTATTGCTCACTCTCAGCTAGGTGAATATAATGAAGCAGTTGCAGAGTTTAATCGTTCACTTGCACTTAATGAAACAGCAGCTACTCATTATAGTTTGGCTATTGTGTATAAGTATAACCTAAATAATAATGAAATGGCAAAAATCCATTTAGAAAAAGCATTAAATACTCCTGATATCACAGAGGAAATTAAAGGTTTTGTGAATACTGAATTAGAAAACTTATAATTCTGTAGGGGGCTTACTATGGCAACAATAGCGGCTATTGCAACAGCATATTCTCATCATCTTTCAGGTGGTATAGGTATAATTCGTATTTCTGGCGATAAAGCACTAGAAATAATGACGAAAATATTTAAGCCTATTAAGAAAGTAGATAGTTATGAACCGCGTTATTTATACTATGGCCATTTTTTAGATGAAAATAGTGCGGTAATAGATGAGGGTTTAGCTGTATTTATGAAAGCACCTTTTTCATATACTGCGGAAGATACAGTTGAATTTCACTGCCACGGTAACCCAAATTTACTAACAGGGCTTTTACAAACTTGCTTTTATTATGGAGCTGAACTAGCCGAAGCAGGGGAATTTACTAAACGTGCATTTTTGCATGGTAGGTTAGACCTTAGCCAAGCAGAAGCCGTTGCGGAGTTGATTAATGCCCCTACTTTTGAAAGTTCAAAGCTTGCTCAGGCAAAATTATCGGGGCATTTAGGGCAAAAAATTAAAACTTTGCGTACAAATTTAGAAACAATTATGCAAAATCTTTTGTATGAATTAGATTTTTCAGAAGAAGATTTTGCCGATTTATCTGGATTTAAAACACAAGTTTGCGATATTTCTTCGCAAATTAATAACTTACTCTTAGCTTATGAACGTGCAGTTCCGTGGAGAGATGGCTCGCTTCTAGTGCTTGCAGGTAAGGTAAATGCAGGTAAATCTAGCTTATTTAATGCTTTACTAGGTAGGTATAGGGCAATAGTAACTGAACAAGCAGGAACTACGCGTGACTATATTGAAGAACTTTTGAAAATTCAAGATATTCCAGTACGTTTGGTTGATACTGCAGGTATACGAAAAAAAGAAGAAACGAACGACTGTATAGAATTTGAAGGTATTCAAAGTGCATATAGGCTTTTTGAAGAAGCTACAATGATATTGTATTTACTTGATGTAGAGTCTAACTTTAAAAAAGACAAAGAAAACATTGCGTACTTAAAAGAACTTAACCCCTCAGCTAGGGTTTTGCTTATATGGAATAAAAGCGATATTAAAGTGCTTGATGAAAGTGAAGAATATGATATTTTTGACGAAAAAGTATACAATGTTTCAGCAAAGTATGGCGAAGGTTTAGAGGAACTAGCTAAAACTGTGCATGAAGAACTTTCAAGCTTTGTGCCGAAGAATGATATACTTGCTCCGAACATACGCCAAGCTCGGGTTTTAGAAAGAGCAAATAAAGAGCTGAATTTATTCAGACAAAATGCCGATATTATGCCACCTGATGCTTTGGCATTGCATGTTGCAGAAGCTGTAAAGATTCTAGGTGAAATTACAGGCGAAATTGTAACAGAAGATATAGTTAATTCTATTTTTGAGTCATTTTGTGTTGGAAAATAATTTAAAAATATAGTACAAAATAAAAATTACATATATGGTTGATTGAAATGGCAAATCAGATGATAGGTATAGGGCTAGGCAATTCAATAGTTGCAAAGCGTGTAGTGGCAGTTTTAAACCCACTTTCTTCTGCAATGCGTAGACTTAAAGAAGAAGCAAAAGCAGAAGGGCGGTTAGTAGATGCTAAACAAGGTAAGAAAGCTCGTTCTTATATAGTAACAGATTCTAACCACTTAATTTTATCTTCTGTAAGTCCTGAAACTTTAATCAAAAGGCTTGATGCTATCGGTAAAGGAGAAGAAGAATGATACGCGGACTCCCCCTTGTGCTTGCAGCCCCGTCAGGAGCAGGTAAAAGTACACTAACGAAGAAACTTTTAAACGAGTTTCCAGATTTTTGTTTTTCCGTTTCTTACACAACACGTGCCCCACGTCAGGGTGAAGAACACGGTAAAGACTATTTCTTCATTGGTGAAGAAGAGTTCAAAAAGAAAATAAATGAAAACTTCTTTGCTGAATGGGCAAAAGTACACGATTGCTACTATGGCACACCACTAAAAGATATTGAAGAAAATTTATCAAAGGGTAAAGATATGCTTTTTGATATTGATATTCAAGGGGCAAGTCAGCTAAAACTTACTTTGCCTGAAACATACTTTGTATTTATATTCCCGCCAGATATGCAGGAATTAGAAAGAAGACTTTACCAACGTAATACTGACTCTGAAGATGCTATCCGTACTCGTTTAGGAAATGCAACTTCTGAAATTCGTCAAGCATTCTGGTTTGATGCATGGATAGTGAACGATAATTTAATTGATGCATACGATAAATTGCGTTCATGTGTGTTATCTGCAAAACTATCTCCACAAAGGCATACAAGCTTATTAAATACATTTTTACAAGATGCAATTAAGGTGAAAAAATAATGGCAAAACTAATAGTAGCACTAGATTATAATAATATGGCAGATGCCCTTGAAATGGCAAAAACATTACAAGGTAAAGTAGAATGGGTAAAAGTTGGGCTAGAGTTATTTGTTGCAGAAGGTTTTGCAATTATTAAGGCTCTAAAAGACATGGGATATAAAGTTTTTGTTGATTTAAAGTTGCACGATATACCAAATACTGTAAGAGGTGCAGCCCTAGCTTTAGCAAACCATAATGCAGACTTACTTACTGTACACATGAGCGGTGGCGAAGAAATGCTAAAATATACCATGACGGCATTAAAAGAGCGTGAAAATCCACCTTTAGTGTTTGGTATTACAGTTCTAACTTCAATGTCTAAGAACGACTTTCCATACAGTAATTTAGATGTAGCGGAACTAGCAAAACTTTTTGCAAAAAACGCAAGCGATTGGCAAGTAAATGGTGTTGTATGTTCAGGGCATGAAGTTGAAGAGATTAAGAAAAATAATCCAAATTTACTTACCCTTTGCCCTGGTGTACGCATGGCAGACAATGCTAGTGATGATCAAAAACGCATAGTTACACCTTTTGAAGCGGTAAAACGCGGGGCTGATTTCTTAGTAGTTGGTCGTCCAATTACTAAAGCAGAAGACCCAAGAATGGCAGCTCAGGCAATTTTAGATAATATGGCTGAAGCGGAAAATTCATAATTATTCAAGTGTAGGAATTTGAAATGTCACAAGGGAATCTAAATGTAATTCGCGGTATTTTTTCACTTCAAGAAATGAAAAAAGTAGGTACAGGTACAACTGTACGTAAAGTATTACAAAAAACTTTCTGGTATGTAGAAAACGGGGAAAACCCTGAAGAGATTGAAGTTCAATCTTTAAATAGTAACTACATTCCAACAGGTATTAAAAAGAAAATCACGCGTGACGAATTGCTTTCAAAGTATACTCCTGAAATGGAATTCTACGTGCAAACGGTTTACCCCAAAATGCAAGAGGTGAATCAAGGTATTAAAGATGCCGATGCACGCAGGGAAAATGGTGAACTATTCAGTGCTGAATTTGAATATGAAAATGTATTAAAAGTTGATGAAGAAAATGTAAGGGCTAACTTTGGTATTGGTTTAACTTATTTAGAACAAGGTGAAACAGCAAAAGCTGAAAATATTTTTGGACGCTTGGTTGAGCTTGAAGCTCCGTTCACTGCTGAACACAGGCATTTATTCAATGACTTTGGTATAAACCTACGTAAGAATAAAATGTACTCAGAAGCTTTATCTTTCTATCAAAGAGCGGTAGATTTAGGGCAGGTTGATGAAAACTTATACCTAAACATGGCTCGTGTGTATATGGAGCAGCTAAAGTTTGAACTGTGTTTAAAATATATTAGGCTTTCACTTACATTAAACCCAACGAACGCTATTGCAGATAAAATGCTAGAATGGCTTGTTGCTAAAGATAAAGTAAGAAGAGCTGATGTTGATGCACTAAAAGCTTCACTTACTCAATCTGCAAATGAAGAAGATGATGACAACGATAACACTAGTGAAGACGATAATTCAGAGGAATAATTAATAAAAATGCAGAAAAATAAAAAATCTGCATTTTTTTCAAAGTAAAAGGTGTGGCATGAAAAATTGGGAAATAAAAAAAATAGATAACGAACTTGAAAAATATGTTTCACATATCTCTCATGCAATGCAACTTACCCCTGAATTTACACGTATTCTTTTAAAGCGTTTGCACAAAAACTCTCCTAGTCTTTTCATTGAATCTAGTGAAGATGATAAAAAAATATTTGAAAAGATAGATGCTTTTTTAAACCCCTCTTTGCAAAAACTCTTAAACCCTAAGTTTTTGCCAGATATGGAAAAGGCGGGTAATCGAATACTTGAAGCTGTTAAAAACAAGGAAAAAATTCTTGTTTGGGGCGATTATGACGTTGATGGAATAACAGCTACTGCAATTTGCGTAGAACTATTTCGCTTTCATGGTGTTGAGGTTCTAAGCCATTTGCCAATGCGTGAAGAAGGGTATGGTGTAAATAAAACATCACTAGCTAAATATATAGATGAAGGTATAAATTTATTAATTACTGTAGATTGTGGAATTTCTGATATTGAAGCTATTGAATACGCAAACGAAAAAAATGTAGAAGCTATAGTAACAGATCACCACATTCTACCAGATGAACTTCCCAAAGCTTATGCCATAATTAATCCATATCTTTGCTTAAGTGAAAGTAGTTTCGATTATTCAAGCTTTGATGAGCAAGATTTAGCTTTATGCGGTGCAGGTGTTGCATTTTTTGCAATGTGCCATGTAAATAATTTATTAGCAGAAATTAGCGGCAAAAAATGCGATATGCGAGAGTTTTTAGACTTAGTAGGGCTTGCAACTATTGCAGATATGGTTCCTCTACGCGGTTTGAATAGAATACTAGTAAAAGCTGGGCTTTTGAAACTTGGCGAATCTAAAAGAATAGGTATTCAAGCTTTAAAAGAAGTTTCAGGCTATCTTAGAAACCAAAAACTATCAACAGGGCAAGTATCTTTTTCAATTGCTCCAAGAATAAATGCAGTAGGTAGAATGAGTAACCCAAGAACAGCATTGGAATTACTACTTGCTACCGATTATAATCATGCATTTAATCTAGCAAAAGAGCTTGATAAACAAAATAGTGAAAGAAAAAGTGAAGAAGAAACAATAATAAATGAAGCAATAACACAGGCAAAAAGCTATGATGAAGATTTTGCACTTGTGCTTGCAAGCGATAGTTGGAATCAAGGCATAATTGGTATTGTAGCTTCACGTATGATAGAAAAATACTATAAACCTACATTCATACTTACTAAAACAGTAGATGAAAATTACTACAAAGGCTCTGGGCGTTCTACTTCTGAAATTGACTTATATGATGCTCTTTGTGCTTGTAAAGATCATTTAGAATCGTTCGGGGGGCATAAAAAAGCGGCTGGCTTGCGAATAAAAGCAGATAAATTAGAAAAATTTAGGGAAAGTTTCAACCAATATGTTGCAGAAAAATTAAATAATACAAAAGTATTACCTACAATACATATAGATGAAGAATTACACTTTGGCCAAAGTGCAGACCCTGTTTTCTTACAAGAAGTAGCTTTGCTAGAACCCTTTGGTATTGGCAATGCTGAACCTAGTTTTGTAACAAGAAATATTCTTCTTCAAGGCGTTAATCGCTTCGGTTACGATAAAAAACATTTACAATTAAAATTGTATGATGATGTTCCAGGTAAAATGTTACATGCAAAATTATGGAATACCGAAACTTTTCCTTTTAATGAGGGCGATACTTTACAAGTTGTGTATGGTATTGAAATTGAACAATATAAAGGTATACCACAAGTAAATATGAAGTTGAAAGACTATAAAAATAACTAGAATGTGTTCCTAAATTAATCCTTGTGTTTTTTGCTTAGAAAGCCAAAATTTCTTGCGTTTGTAAAAAATAACTGTATTGTAGAGTTAAATTTATTTTATGCTGATTGAGTTTACAATCAGCATAAATTATTTAAAGCTGTATTGACACGCCATACCAATCTTGCTATAACTATTCTTATTCTTTAGTTTTTATAAGGAGTTTGCTATGTCGCACGATAAAATTAAAAGTCTTTTAGATGAAAGCCGCAGCTATTTACCACCGCGTCACGGGAAAGATATTGCACGTATTCGCAACAAAAAAGAGCTTGATATGCTGTGCGATTACGCACAAGAAGAATCGGAAGCTTTTTGGGCAGAGCGTGCAAGAAGTCTTCTACATTGGTTTACCCCGTGGGATACTGTAACTAGTACAGATTTTTCAGTCCCTAAAGTTGCGTGGTTTGAGGGCGGTCGTTTAAATGCGGCATACAATTGTGTTGATAGGCATATTATTACGGATAGACGTAATAAAGCGGCTCTTATTTGGCAAGGCGAAGGCGAAATGGAAGTACGCTGTTATACATACCAAATGTTGTATACAGATGTGTGTCGAGTTGCCTCAGCCTTATCAGCTATGAATGTAAAAAAAGGCGATAAAGTTGCCTTATATCTTCCTATGGTACCAGAACTTGTTGTATCTATGCTTGCTTGTGCTAGAATTGGTGCAATACACACTGCAAT
>CAYJFV010000006.1:0-4509 GCA_964369275.1 uncultured Desulfovibrionaceae bacterium | reverse complement strand
CTCTTTACGCATTCGTAAAGGCGACAGAGTGGCTTTGTATATGCCTATGATTCCAGAGCTTGTAATTGCAATGCTTGCCTGTGCACGTATTGGCGCCATTCATACAACGATTTTTTCAGGCTATGCAGAAGGTGGTGTGCTTGGGCGTATTCAAGATGCTAAAGCAAAAGTTGTTATCACCGCAGATTGTGTAATGCGTGGTGGCGAGCCAAAACCATTAAAAACTAATTTGGATAGAGTATTAAACACTTGCCCTAGCGTAGAAAAAGTTGTTGTTGTTAATCGCGGTAACCAAGATATACCAATGATGAAAGGGCGTGATATTTGGTGGGAAGACTTATTAGACGATTTAAGCCTAGATTCCGACTATCCATGTGTTTCAATGGACGCTATGGATCCTTTATTTATTCTGCATACATCAGGTAGTACAGGTAAACCTACAGGCGTTGTACATTCTACAGGTGGTTATTTAACCTATGCAGCCCATACAACGCAATGGGTTTTTGATATGAAAGATACTGATGTATACTGGTGTACGGCAGACTGTGGCTGGATAACAGGGCATACCTATTTAGTATACGGGCCTTTATCATTAGGTGCTACAACAATTATGTTTGAAGGCACGCCAACGTGGCCACGCCCAGACAGATTTTGGCGAATAGTTGAAAAATTTAGGGTAAATACATTATATACAGCCCCAACCGTTGTTCGCTCACTTATGCGACAAGGCGTTGAATGGACAAAAAGACACGACTTATCTTCACTTCGTATCTTAGGTTCAGTAGGTGAACCAATGAACCCAGAAGCGTGGATGTGGTACCATGAGCAAATTGGTAAAGGTGAATTACCTATAGTTGATACGTGGTGGCAAACAGAATCTGGCGGAATTATGCTTTCGCCACTTCCTTATGCTACAAAGCTAAAACCTGGTTCAGTAACTCAGCCTCTACCAGGTATTGATGCTACTATTATGGCGGCAGATGGCAAAGAAGCTTCAGAAGACGGTACAGAAGGCGGTCACCTTTGTATCAGAAAGCCTTGGCCAGGTATGATGATTGATGTGTATAAAAATAGAGAAAAATTTAATTCTTACTTTGAACGTTTTAAAGGTATGTATTGGTCGGGTGACGGTGCAAGGGTAGATGAAGAGGGGAACTACTTTATTCTAGGGCGTATAGATGACTCTATCAACGTATCAGGGCATAGATTAAGTACAGCAGAAATAGAATCGGTTCTAGTTGCACATAATACAGTAGGTGAAGCAGCTGTTGTGCCAATGCCACACGCGGTTAAAGGCGAAGCCATTTATGCCTATGTTTCGCTTGTAAAAGAAGTAGATTGGACTGATGATTTAAGAAAAGAATTACGCACTTGGGTTAGAACTCAAATTGGTGCATTAGCAAGCCCTGATCAAATTCAATTTGTAACAGAGCTTCCAAAAACTCTATCAGGTAAAATTCTTCGTAGAATACTAAGAAAAATTGCTTCTGCTGAATACGAGGCTATTGGCGATACTACTTCACTTGCTATTCCAGAACTTATACCTGTTATTATTCAAGACCATCAACGCTTAGCACTTGGTCAAAGTGAATTAGAAAGAAAATAAATACTTTGTATAATTTATACTATAATTAATAAGGGCTGGTATGTATATCAGCCCTTATTTTTGCAAAATAAAATAAAGTTTTGCTAAATTTCTATTATTACACTTGCACTTTTAAGAAGATAGCATTATATATATTCGAGAATAATTATTTAACTAATACTTATTTACCTATTTTGAATAAAGGATTTACAATGTCAGATACAGCTAACTTATATACTAAAGAAAAATATGAGATTCAACCCTCTTTTGATATGTTTGCTCTTCTTGAATTAATGGAAGAAACTCGCTTAGGTGGCGAAGTGCTAGAAGAACTTGGTGAAACGTGGGATAGATGGCTTGACCATTTACACGTGTACAAACTACAAGTTGGTAAAATTGGTTATCTTTTAGCATACTTAGATGAAGAAGTTGAAAAAGAAATTGACGATAAATGGGCTGATAGTCCTTCCGATTCTTTCCGCTTTAACTGCTTAGGTCAACAGCTTATTATGTCTACCGTGCATGAAGTGTTACCTCAGGTATTAGATGCTGGTTGTGCTCCTGCACCAAAACCAACTGATAGTTTAATTGATTCTCTTGAAGATTTAGGTATTCCTTATAATGATGATGCAAGTGCTTTAACTCGACGTTTTGTAACTCTTACTCATCACCCATTCCGCGGGGCATGTGAAATTTGTTATCTACAAGATAAATGCCCTAAAGCTCAAGCAAATGCATCTTCCTTCCACTCAGTAGAGCTTCCGGGTTTACAATAGATGTATATTGTAGAGTTTTTGCAAGATAGTGTATTCCAATCTGCATTTGTAATAGAAGAACAAGATAAGAAATTACGTATTCTACTGCCAAACAGACGCGAGCAAACTATACAAGAAAATAGAGTTTTGCCTTGGGCTGGGCCTACAGTAAAAAATCTTGATAGCAAAGAAGAAATGGTGCAATTACTAAATGCACACATTGAAAAACGCGTGTCTATAGCTAATAGTGTAGACACTCTTTCGCTATGGGAAATGGTGCAAGGCGAGGTAGATAAGGCTAGCATTGAATGGCTAGCTGAAATAATTTTTCAAGAAACGAATGCTGATGTTTATTCTGGTCTTGCAAGAGCTTTACTAGAACATAAAAGCCATTTTAGATTTAACCCGCCGAATTTTGAAATATTTCCCTCTTCTTTAGTTGAAGCTAAAAAAGAAGCTCAAGAACAACAAAAGAAAAGAGAACGCTTTCAAGATGGCGGTATGTCTTGGTTTAAAGTTTTGTGGGACGTTAAGTTCAATAATAAAACTCTGCCTCAATGTACACTTGATGAAGAAGTGCAAGATAGATTAAAAAAACTGCTTTTTGCTAAACTGGCAGATAATGAATTTCCTGATACGCCCGAAGGTAAAGACGATGATATGCTATGGCGTAGCATAATAAAAGCAGTTCCTGAAGATACTTTTGCACCTTACTTTTTGGCAAGTGCATGGGGCATTATTCCAGAGCATTATAATTTTTGGTTTGATAGGGCAGATTATGAGCCAACCAATAAATGGCATAAAAACTATCAAAGCGACATACAAAAACTTATAGCACAAGCAGAAAGTGACACGGCTGATTTGCTAAACTTGCCCTTTGTAAGTATAGACGGTATTACTACACGCGATATTGATGATGCTTGCTATATTGAAAAAAATGAAAGTGGCTATACGCTTATTCTTGCTCTTGCCTGCCCCGCTGCCTATTGGGATTATAAGAGCGAATTTGCAAAACAAGTTGCACGTAGGGCAACCTCTATATATCTACCTGAGGGAACGTACCACATGCTCCCAGAAGAACTTGGTATTGGTAGATATTCATTGTTTGAAAATACTATTACTCCGTCTTTAGTGTTGAAAATGAACATTGATAACGAGGGTGAATTAATTTCTTGCGAACCAAGCAGAGCAAGAGTGCAAGTAAAAAGAAATTTAAACTATACAGAAGTAGAAAACTATTTAGAAAATAATATAGCAATAGACAATGTGGAAGATATTCCAATTGAAATGCTAAAAATTGGCTATGAACTAGCTGAAAAATTATTGCAAAAGCGTATTGGAAATAATGCAATTGTAATTCAACGCCCTGAACCTGTAATCTCGGTTGAGGGCTATAATAGTCCGTTAGAAGAAAAAGTACCTGCTTACTATGAAAACGTTCGTGTAACCATTGAAAGTAGTGAAGAAAATGCAAAAGCTCAGTTACTTGTTTCAGAATCTATGATAATAGCAAACTCTGCAATAGCTTTGTGGGCAAAAGAAAAGAATGTTCCGCTACTTTATAGAACGCAAGATATTGTAGTACCTAAAGAATATGCAGGAATATGGACAAAACCAGAAGATATTGCAAGAATTGCACGAACGCTTACTTCTGCTAGTGTAGATACGGAAGTAAAACCGCATGCAGGTATGGGCTTAGCGGCTTATGCACCAATAACATCACCATTAAGAAGGTATTCTGACTTGGTGAATGAAAGCCAAATTCTTTCATATTTAGAACATGAAACACCTTGTTTTAGCAAAGAAAAACTAGATTCTGTGCTTCTTTACCTAAACTCTACACTAGAGCATGTAAACCAAATACAAAGAATGCGTCCGCGTTACTGGAAGCTTATGTACTGTAAGCAAGAAAGTAAAAAAGCTATGGAAAAAGGGCATGATTATATTTGGCATGCTGTAGTTACAGAAGAATTTGATAACTTTTTCTCAATTGCACTGCCTAAAGAACAACTATTCTTTAGGGTAAAAAGAGCCTTCATGCCTGAAAAAGTGAATATCGGGCAAGAAATAATGGTAAGGCTTGGAAAAATAAACCCGCTAAGAAATGAAATTCAAGTTCTAGGCGTAGAAGAAAACTACTAAAATACGCAAAGCATTTAAATAATTTAA
>CAYJFV010000005.1:0-17345 GCA_964369275.1 uncultured Desulfovibrionaceae bacterium | reverse complement strand
TACTGGCATCGTAACGGCTATAAATTAAAGGAGTCCAGCTTATGTCTATGTTATCATTAGCAGCACAAAAACGTGAAGGTTTAGGCAAAGGTGCTAACCGTCGTTTACGTACTCAAAATCTTGTTCCATGTGTTTTCTACTCAGAAAATGGCGAAAACATTGTTCTACAAGTACAAAAAAACGTGCTTGAAAAATTGTACAACAAAGTACGTCGTACAACAGTTTTCAACTTAGAAATTGAAGGTGCAGGCACACATCCAGTTATTATTTGGGATGCTCAATATCACCCAACTAAATCAACTTTCACACACGTAGACTTCTACGGTGTAGACTTAAATAAAGAAGTTCAAATTACAGTTCCTGTTGAGTTCCTTGGCGTATCACGCGGTGCTAAAATGGGTGGTAAAATTGAACTTTACCGCGAAAATGTTCGCCTTGCTGCAAAACCACAAGCTATGCCAGCAAAAGTTTCTATCAACATTGATGAACTTGATCTTAACAAAACAATCCGTGTTGAAGACTTAGAACTACCTGAAGGCGTGCGTGCAGTTTATAAATCAAACTTTGCATTTATTTCTTGCCTTGACCCTAAAGGTATTGCAGCACAAGAAGATAAATAATCTTCATAAAAATTGTTTGCATATAAGGGGAAAGGCTGTTCTTTCCCCTTTTTTTTTACATAATGCTTTTATAGAAGGAATAGAAAATGGCAATACATTTAACTAACAAGCCAAAAGGCATAATTTTTGATTGTGACGGCGTTATTATTGATTCTTTCGACTCTAATACAATATTTTATAATAAGCTTCGCCATGCGGTAGACTTACCTGATATGACAGAAGAAGAAAGACATAAAGTACACATGATGACAGGTATTCAAGCTTTTGAATTGGTTATTCCTGAACCATTACGCAAGCATGCCTTGGAAGGTTATAATAATGTAAACTATGCTAAAGAAATTGTGCCAATGCTAACAATTTATGAAGGTTTACATGACTTACTTGCTTATTGTAAAGCACAAGGTATTTTACTTGGTATACATACTAACCGCATAATTGCTATGCAAGAAATTTTAGAAACACATAATTTAACAGGTTATTATGACCCCATTATTACACCAGCTGATTTGCCTGCTAAGCCAGACCCAATAGGCTCATTAACAATATGTAAACAATGGGGTATTGAACCTGAAGAAGCCTTATTTATTGGCGATTCTGAAAATGATTTAAAAACAGCTACAGCGGCAAATATTCCATTTATTGGCTTTAAAAACCTACGTTTAAAGACAAAAAGTATTGTTAATGGTTTTAAAGATATTCAAAATTGGCTTGAAGCATTTGGCAAATAACTTATTGAAACAATTTTGTTATTTTACTATTTTTATAGATTGTGAAAAACTACTTTACATATAAGTTAAATTGAGATACTAATGCTAATGACTAAGTTGATAAGTGCTTTCTAGGCTAAGTTTTAGCTTATTAAGCAGATTTGAATGGAGGACGTGTGAACGCTCAAGATTTAGAATTTTTTACCAAACTTCTTCAAACTATGCTTGAAGAAGCTCAGCAAAAAGGCGATTCTACCATTGAAGATTTAAACGAAAACGCTGAAGTTTTTGCCGACCCTGCAGATAGAGCTACTGCAGAATCTGACAGATCATTTACTTTGCGTATTCGTGATAGAGAACGTCGCCTTATCCGTAAGATTAATGAAGCCTTGTTACGTATTGAAGATGGTAACTATGGCGAATGTGAAGAATGTGGAGAAGATATTGGCATTGCTCGATTAAAAGCTCGCCCTGTAACTACACTTTGTATTAATTGCAAAAGTAGACAAGAGGAAGGCGAAGAGATATCTGGTTCATAATAGCTATCTTCATGTACAAAAGAAATGTACAAAGGTATTTATGAAAAACATTCTTTTAATTTCTGCTTCTCCTAAAAAGAAGGGAAATTCAGCATCAATAGTAAACAAATTGCACGCATGTCTTAACGCACGCGTGCTTTTTTTATGCGATTATATAATTTTACCTTGTATTGACTGTGGTTATTGTAAAATAAAAACAGGTGAATGCTTACAAGATAGTAAAGAGCAGAATACAGCTAAGACAATATTTAAAGAAATGCAACAAGCCGATGAAATTATTTTGTTAGCCCAATACATTTTTATCATCTACCTAGTCAATTTAAGGCTTTGCTTGATAGGTCGCAAAGATATTGGCATAAAGGAAATAATGCCCTAAGTTCTGAAAGAAGAATACATGCAATTTTTGTTGCAGCAAGAGAACAAGGGATAAAGCTAACAGAGGGTAGCTTGCTTACATTAAAATATTTTGCTCCTCTAATTGAAGCTAAAATACAATCATCGCTTTGTTTATATGGGCTTGATGAGAAGGAAGATTTTGTAAATTCTTCACAATCGCAAGAAAAATTAAGCCAATATATTCAAGAAAACTTCCATGACTGCGTTTAATAAATTTTTGCAAGATACGCTAGGGCAAAAGCGTTGTATGGCGTGCCATAAACCCTATAGTGGGAAAAGTGAACTGTATTATGGTTTGTGTCAACAATGCTGCCAAGAATTAAAACGCTTAGAAAGTGGTTACTGTAGAAATTGTGGAACTATACAGGGTATTGCACTAAAAAATGTAATTCTTGATTGCTGTGATGTATGCGATGAAAGCAAAAATGGTAAGTCAGTACCGTGGGAAGACGTTAAATTTTTTAATGCCTATGAAGATTTGCTAAAAGATATAATACGCTATGCAAAATTTCATAATAGTTTAATCTATACAAAAACTTTAGGGCAATTACTCTTACCGATACTTGAAGAATTTGAACATTTTGATATGCTTATTCCACTACCTATGCACAATAAGAAAATTGTAGAACGTGGCTATAATCAATGTATAGAAATTGCAAAATATTTGAAAAAACACTCCAAACTAGATTTTGAACTAGAACTTCACGCTTTGCAAAAAGTTGTATTTACTAAACCGCAAGCCTCGTTAAGTAGAAAAGAAAGGCTAAAAAATGTAAATAATAGCTTTTTGGCGGATAAAGAAAAAGTTGAAGGCAAAACAATTGTTTTATTAGATGATGTTTCTACCACAGGCACAAGCCTACGCGTTGCAACTAAAGCTTTACTTGAGGCAAAGGCTAAGAAAGTGTATGTGCTATATGTTGCGGGTACTCCTTTGTATAAGGGGTAAGTATTTTTCTTTACTCTCCGAAGGCTTAGGGGCGGACAGTCCCTAAGAACCCACGTCAACAAAAATGTTTTGCACTTTTGTTTTCCTCTTCACAGCTTCTATAAATCACCTCCTACTTATATTTTCGTGGCTAAGGTGAATAATGGAAGTTTGACTAGGCAATGGTAGTCAAGAACATAAGTTAATATATCCAACACTTGCTATCACAAGTGAGAAAGCTTTGTTATGTCTTAGCAGTCTATTTTCGCTCTGCGTAGCAAGCGAGGCACGAACTAAAGTGAAAAAATAATAAAGTATTACAAATTGGAATTACGTTTAAAAATACTAATCACCCACACCCTTAATTTGACCTTTTAGCCCTTTTATAGTAGTCTTTTTCGATAATTTTATTTTAGAGGGTGTTATGTCGAACGAAATTCTAACTCCAGAAGCTCCTGTCGATTTTTTACGTGCAAAAGTAGCTAAAGATAAAACTGAAGGCAGATTTGATGCCAGAGTGCATACTCGCTTCCCACCAGAGCCAAACGGATATTTGCATATTGGACATGCAAAGTCTATTTGCATAAACTTTGGTATTGCAGAAGAATTTCAAGGAAAATGTAACCTCAGATTTGACGATACAAACCCTGTTAAAGAAGATACCGAATACGTAGAATCAATTAAAGAAGATGTAAAATGGCTTGGCTTCAACTGGGTTGATGAACCACATTATGCTTCTGATTATTTTGAAGAACTATACAATTTAGCAGTAAAACTTATAGAAATGGATAAGGCGTATATTGACGATTCTACACCAGAAGAAATTCGTCAAATGCGTGGTACTTTAAAAGAACCAGGTATTGAAAGCCCTTGTAGAAATCGCCCTGTAGCAGAGTCTTTAGATTTATTCAAGCGTATGCGTGCTGGCGAATTTGAAGACGGTAAATATGTTCTACGTGCTAAAGTAGATATGTCTTCACCAAACGTAATTATGCGTGACCCTACAATTTATCGTATCCGTCATGCTCATCACCATAAAACGGGTAATGCGTGGTGCGTGTACCCAATGTATGATTTTACACACTGTATTTCTGATTCTATTGAGGGAATTACTCATTCACTATGTACTTTAGAATTTGTGAATAACCGTGAAATTTATGATTGGATTCTTGAAACTTTAGGGCTATACCGCCCAGAACAAACAGAATTTGCACGCTTACAACTTTCTTATACTGTTTTGTCAAAGCGTAAACTTATCCAACTTGTGAAAGAGGGGCATGTTAACGGCTGGGACGACCCACGTATGCCAACTATTTGCGGTTTCCGCCGTCGCGGCTTTACTCCTGAATCTATTCGTACTTTCTGTTCTCGTATAGGTGTTGGTAAGGTTGCTGACTCTGTAGTAGATTTTGGTATGCTAGAATTTTGTGTGCGTGAGCATTTGAATGCTATAACACCGCGTTTAATGGCTGTACTAGACCCGATAAAAGTTACAATTACAAACTACCCAGAGGGGCAAGTTGAATACTTTGATGCACCTCTTCACCCAGAAGACCCAAGCTATTGAACAAGAAAAATTCCATTTTCACGTACTATATATATTGAAAAAGACGATTTTAAAGAAGAAGCACCTAAAAAATATTTTAGGCTTGCACCAAATCAAGAAGTACGCTTACGCTATGCTTACTATATTACATGCACAGATGTAGTAAAAAATGATGCTGGTGAAATTGTAGAAATTCTTTGTACTTATGACCCTGAAACACGCGGTGGAAAAAGTGAAGATGGTAGAAAAGTTAAGGGTACAATTCACTTTGTAAGCCAAGAACAAGCTAAAGAAATTACAGTAAATTTATATGAACAATTATTTAGTGTTGAAAACCCTAATAATGTTCCTGATGATAAAGATTTCTTAGACTTTTTAAATCCAAACTCAGTTAAAACTATAACAGCCTACGCTGAACCGCATTTGCTAGAATATCAACCATACGACAAGGTACAATTTGAAAGACTAGCCTACTTCTGTGTAGATAAAGAAAGCACACAAGAAAAACCAACCTTTAACCGCGTTGTTACCCTTAAGGATAGTTGGGGTAAAATAGAACAAAAAGGTTAACGCGAGCATATAGCGAGCAAACTCTTTAGCGAACGAGCAATTTTGACACAAATTGCGAAGTGAGGATTTTGCGTGCGAAGCAACCAAAATCTTTACTATTAAGACACTTGGGCGAAGGTAGAGCAAAAAGGTTAAAAGATATAGCAAAAAAGGGTAATGGGAGCATAGCGAGCAAACTCTTTAGCGAACAAGGAATTTTGACACAAATTGTAGTAATTTAAATATAAAAAAGCACCTTAGCAAAGTATTACTTTTCTAAGGTGCTTTATGTTTTTGTTATAGAGAATTAGCTGTTTTTTAAGCTATCTACAAGGCGAGAAAGCTGCTGTGTTTGTTCAGATAAAGAATTAACAGCTATGCTAGCTTCATTCATTGCTTGTACAGTAGAATTTGCAATGTCTGAAACTACTGCAATTGAGCGGGCAATTTCATTTGATGTTGAAGATTGTTCTTCACTTGCGGTTGCAATGGCACGAATACCATCGGCACTTTGTACAGCCATTTCTAAAATAACATCTAGTGCCTGACCGCCCTCAACGGTAAGTTCGGTAGCGGTTTCAATACGTTCAACGGCTGAATCTACTTGAGCAACATTAACTTTTGTGCTTTGCTGAATAGCTAAAATTACATTTGCTACATCTGAAGTTGATACAATTGTTTTTTCTGCAAGTTTACGTACTTCATCAGCTACAACAGCGAAGCCACGTCCAGCCTCACCTGCTCTTGCTGCTTCAATTGCGGCATTTAGTGCAAGTAAGTTTGTTTGGTCTGCTATATCTGTAATAACGCTCATAACAGCACTGATAGAGTCTGTATGGCCTGCTAATTCGCTCATATTTTGGCGAAGCACCATTGATTCTGATTTTACTTCATTCATAGAAGCTTGGCATTTTTGGGTAATTGATGCACCATCGTTGGCTTTGGATTTTGTGTTTTCTGCTATTTCTGCACTCATGCCAGAATTTCTTGCAACATCAAGAACAGTTTCGTTCATTTGCTCCATTGCATGGGCTGTTTCTGCCATACGTAAAGATTGCTCTTGTGCACCAGAAGTCGAATCTTCAATTTGTTTTGAAAGTTGTTCAGAGGCAGAAGCTATGTTGTTAACAATGTCTTCTAGTTTTGCAACGGCTTCAAGAATGCTTTGTCTTTTTTCTTCTGCTTCTCTTGCTGAATTTTCTGCAGCTCTTGAAGCAATGGCGGCGTTATCAGCAGCTATTTGGGCTTCTTTGCTTTTTTCTTCTGAAGCAAAAACCATTTTTGAAAGGTTTTGAATCATAGTTCTTAGGGCAATAGAAAGTGTTGAAATTTCATCATTTCTTGCTATGGCTTTGTCTAGTTGTTGTTCTTGAGTTTTGGTAAGGCTAAGGTTTCCATCAGCAACATAGCTTGCAATCATAGCGTTGTCTGTTACTGAACCTACAA
Source organism: uncultured Desulfovibrionaceae bacterium (assembly GCA_964369275.1). Classification (GTDB taxonomy): domain Bacteria; phylum Desulfobacterota; class Desulfovibrionia; order Desulfovibrionales; family Desulfovibrionaceae; genus CAYJAZ01. Next base: position 10,614 of record CAYJFV010000005.1, on the reverse strand, counting down.
CTCTTTTGATAATAACATAAATAACAGCTGCTACAGCAAGTAAAATTAGAATACCAGCAAAGGCTAATGCTATTTGAATTTGATTGGAAGTTATGTAGAAATCGGCTTCGTCTGTTTCGATACCTAGTACCCAGTTGAGTGATGGCAGTTCAGCAAAGTGCAGTGTTTTAGGAACTCCTTCCCACTCATACTGTGTTATACCTGTTCTTACAGCTAACATTGTTTTAGCAAACTCTTCACTAGAGTTATCTGTTCCTATAAGTTCAGGGAATGCTCTTTCCATAAGAACAACGCCATCGCCATCAATGAGGAAAGGGTTTGAAGTTGGCATAAGGACGAGATCTTGTATGGTCTTTTCTGAAACTGTTGCTAGGTCAACAACAAGTAATAGCACAGCATCTACTGCATCATCAGATGAGTCATCGGTAATACCTGAACCAATCATTGCAGTCACCTTACCAGTGATACGCGAAGTCATTGTATCAACAACAATATGTGTTCCCTTAAGGGCTTCTATATAGCTTGGATATGTAGTATATTCTGTTCCAATTCTAGCTGGATTTGAATGAGCAATGGACTTACCATTTAAATCAATAATAATTGCTGAGGCAATATCTGGAAAATCTTCTATCAGTTCAGCAAGTATGTCATTTGTCGTAGATTGAGCAGCTAAAAATTCTGGTGCAGACTCTTTTGTGTTTCCGTATTCTTTTGCTAGAGCGGCAATTGCTTCAATATCGGCATCACCGTCAAGCATATCTGTAAGAGATACAACATTTCCTATTATATTCTCAATTTCAGAGGCCTGTTTTTTGGCAAATTCGAGCAATTGTATGTCTGCCATTGAGTATAAGCCCCTTGAAGCGAATGAAGAACCTATAAAGATAAGTGCTACAATACCCAAGGTTACTGGAATCAGAGTTGATACTAATACTTTACCTAGTAACTTTAATTTCATAATAACTCCTAATAACAAAGAATAAACCAAAGAAAGATTTTTGGGATTCAAAGCAAAAAGTAATGCACTTTAAGTTGTATTCAACTTATCGGTAAGTTTTACCTAAGTATTAGGTATTTTTAAATTATTGTGAAAATAATTATTAAAAAATAAAGCAGCTGTAATTTTAATTTCAGCTGCTTGTATGTTTTTTGAATTGCTTTTACTTGATTGGTTCGGTTAGTGTAAATTTATCTTCAACAATCCAGCGTTTTAGCTCTTGGGCAATTTCTTGTGAAATTGTGTAAGAGGTAAGTGGGCTAGTTTTTACTTTTTTACCTAGTAAATCTATAGAGCCAGAGCGTAGCTGTGAATAGCTAACGTGGTCAATAATACGTGGAATACCATTTGGGTAGTCGTTAGAGTAGTCTTTTACAGGTAAAAGAATATTGTCATTATCAATAGAGGTATAGTATGCCATTTCTTCATCTAAAATTGGAATTGGAATACCTACACCAAGAGCAAGAGTACAACCATAGCCATAATAAGATAAACCACGAACATATTTTTGCTTCATACCTTTAAGGTTACCTTTTAGCATTAGCGTACCAGATGGGGTAAGCGGTATGCCGTTTTCACTTCTTTTTGGTTCTGCAACGTGCTGTGTGCCAGTGCCTAGCACATAACCAAGCCCACCGCCCATAAATATTTTAGTGCCTAAACCAATAGTACGTAAGAATGGGTCGTTAAAAAGTGGTGATAAGTTACCTGCTGTTGCATAGTTTGCATTTGCAAGGTTAGGGCGAATAGAACCCATGTAAGTATGAACAGTTTTTTTGCCTTCATTTACTGCAACATTATAGTTTTGGTAGCAGTTACGAGGGTTTAGCATTTCAGCAAAAGGTAAATCGTTTATAGTTATTTCTTTTTCAATTTTCTTGTTTGGGTAGCAGTCTGTTCCGTAGCCTTCAGCAAGAAGTTTTACTTTTTTACCTGCTACTAAATCCTCAATAACATGCCCGCCGCCATAAAGGAATTTACCTGGGTAAACCTTATTTAGTGGGTCGTCTTTAGCAACTTCTGTTACACCAATATAGCCATCGGCAGCGGCAATACCACCATAGGCAGCAACATTATTTAATGTTAATGTGCTAGCTTTTATCATAGGGGGTTGTGGTTGCCCTATATTAAAGAAAAGCCCAGAAGAACACATAGGCGAAAATGTACCTGTTGTAACAACATCGACTTTTTCAGCTGCTTTTTTCACGCCTTCGTCTTTAGTTAAAGCAGTCATTTCTTCAGCTGTAAGAATAACAGCCTTTCCAGATTTTATTTTTGCATTAATTTCTTCTATTGTTTTCATTGTAAGCCCTTTATTTGAGTAGACTATTGTTATTGCATGCTAGCATACGTATTTCATAAATACAAGAAAATAAATTATGCCCTAAAAAAGACTAATGATAACAAGCTAGTTTGAACAAATGTTGAAATACTTGACTTAAATTAAGAAAAAGAATAAAATTTAAAAAAATTTGTCAAGCACAAAGTATGCGTAAATTTATTTTAATATTTCTAGTGCTGTTAATGACGGTTACCGTAAGCACTCTTAAAGAAGAGCCACAAAGTATGAACTATAGTTCACTAGATGGTACTTCGTCTTTTCCTATAGGTTTAAGCAAGTTGTTGCTTGAAGATGCTCGTAAAGATTTAGAAGCAAAAGCACAGGTTCAAGAAAAAGCAATATTTCAATCAGATGGGTTAAACTCAATTGCTCTTCCTATTGGATATGTGGGGGCAGTTGATGCTATTACTTTAATTAAAAGAGAGGCTGTTCTTGAAGAAAAAAGACAAGAAGTTATAGCAGAACTTGAAGCTGAAAGAATTGCTAAAGAAAAGGCAAAGAAGGCTGAAGAAGAAGCTTTGTTCCAAGCGGCTTTAGAGGCACAAAAACGTGAAGAAGATGCAAGGCTTTTGGCAGAACAAGCTAAATTAGCGGCACTAGTTCAAGCCCAGATGGCCAAGAATGAAATTATTAGCAATGAAATAGCATTTGAAAATGAAAGTGTGAATAGGGTTGATAATAGTTATCAAACAAATTTTATTCTTAAAAACCTTGGCGAAGAGCTTCGTTCAGGCTCTATAGAGTTTGTGCTTTATTTTCAAGATGATAAAGCAATACCCTTTGTAGAAAATGGTGCATATAAATTTAGAAGGCAAGTTCCAAAAGATTATACATTAAATATGACAGAAGAAATGTTAAGCTATGCTAAAAGCATTTTGCCAGCATTTATTTCTATAGCATTGGTTGATGACGCTGGCGAAACTATTTTAAGAAAAAACATTCCATTATAACTGTAAGTAGGTATATTATGAGTTCAGATAGTAAGGAAAAAAATAGTAATATTAAATTTATTCTAATTGGTGTAGCTTTATTAGTTGTTCTTGGGCTTTTCTTTTTACTTAGTGGTTCTGATAAAGAAGAACCTGTTGTTGAAGTTACACCACCAACTATTGATACTGTTGTTATTCCAGAGCCTGAACCAGAGCCAGAACCTATTCTTGTTCCAGAACCAGAGCCAGTAATTGAAACAAAACCAGCAATTACAGCTCCGCCTAAAGCAACACAAGAAGTGAAGATTAAGCCAGCACCTTCTGAAGAAGAGCAGGCAAAAATTGAAGCTCAAGAAAAGAAGCGTGTTCAAAGGTCATTTATAAACACATTACAAGATTCACCAACACAAGTAATTGGTGGTTCTGGCGTTATTGTTGACCAAATTATTACACCTACTTTTATTGAAAATATTGGCTTTTATTTTGTAGAACACTATATTCCACCAGCAAAGGGTAGAACTACAGGCGAAGTTACAATTCACCCTGAAATGATTAATACGTATTATGGTGTTGATTTAAATGGTTTACCAGGAAGTGGTAATGCATACTATGTGCGTGAATTATTACTTGATTTTGTATACCAACCTGCAAACTTTAATACTTTATACTTGTTATATTCAGAAAAATTAATTGATGATATGTTGCGTGCAAGCTCGTATTCAACAAGTGAACGCCCTGCGTATACCATTGAACAGCAAGAATCTTTATTATTTGATTATGCAAAATACTTCTTCTCGGCTGGGCATTCAGTGCAAACCATTCTTAATATGCCGAATTTAGATCAAATATTTGCAAGTAAAAATGAATTAGAAGCAAGTTTAGCAAAAAATAGAACACGTTTTGCAACAGTACAAACTTCTTATGAAGAAGCTAATATGAATGAAGACTATGACACTGCTAATAGATTGCGTGAAGAATTAGTTTTACTAGCGGATATGATTGGAAGCGATCAGGCTGCTTTAGCTACATTGCACGACCAAGTAATTTTTGCACATGGTTCAAGCGACAAACAAGTTTTTCCTGAAAATGATTTAATATTTATTTTTGATTGGTTAGGACGTCGCCATTCACAAAACCCTGAAAATTTCATGTCTGCTTCGCGTGATTTAGAAGATGCAGCCTTTAAATTATCAGCTGATTTTGTGACTAAAGCAAAGCTTTTACAATAATTACAAAAAAACTTTAAAAAAACTAAAAAAAATTCTTGACATCTGGATAGAGTTTGCATATAAAAAACGGACTGGAGAACGGAAGCTTAGCTCAATTGGTAGAGCGCCGCCCTTACAAGGCGGATGTTACAGGTTCAAGTCCTGTAGTTTCCACCACATAAATATATAGCCGACGAAAGTCGGCTTTTTTATTTTAATTCATTTATATAAGTGAAGTATTGCGTAGAAACAAATAAAGGGCAGAATAAATCTGCCCTTTATTTGTTTCTTATCTATTTATCTATCTATTGTTTAGTAAGACCAAGTTTGTCCATTAGCTGTATCTTTTACTTGAATACCAAGTTCTAAAAGCTCATTTCTAATTTCATCTGACTTTGCATAGTCTTTATTGGCTCTTGCTTCTTTTCTTGCTTCTAGTAAAGAATTTACTTTGTCTAAGTCTAAGTTTTCTCTTCTTGCTCTATCAAGCTTTATATTTTCTAAAAACTCTTCAGGTTCAAGGTAGAAAACACCTAGAATATCTTGCCAATCAGTAATAAATTCCATGAAGTCATTCAATAACTTTGCAGCAAATTCAGAAGTAAGGAAGGCTTTATCTTCAAGAATACGGTTGAATAAGTGAATTAAGCTAAATAAATGGCCAATTGCCGCCGCAGTATTAAAATCATCGTACATAGCAAAGAAGAAATCTTGTTTAATTTCAGCGTATTCTGATAAAATACATTCGTCAAACTTGCTATTTTTATTTTTATAATTTGCAATAGCATTCTTCACTTGTAAAATACATTCATATATACGCTTTAAACCGCGTTCAGCTTCGTCCATTGCGTCAAAACTAAAGTCGATAGGGCTTCTATAGTGTTTTGTTAATAAGAAGAAACGTAGAGCTTCTGGTTGGCGATTTTCCAAAATATCACGAATAGTTTTAAAGTTATTTAAACTTTTAGACATTTTTTCAGAATCAATCTGCACAAAACCATTATGCATCCAATACTTAGCAAACTCTTGGTCAAGAGCGGCTTCTGATTGTGCAATTTCGTTTTCATGATGAGGGAAAATTAAATCTTGCCCACCGCCGTGAATATCAAGTGGAAGAGCTAAGTTTTTTTCACTCATGGCTGAACATTCAATATGCCAACCAGGGCGACCATGCCCCCAAGGCGATTCCCAATAAGGTTCACCTGGTTTTGCGGCTTTCCATAGCACAAAGTCCATGGGGTCTTCTTTGTTTGGGTCTACATCAATTCTAGCACCAGCTTGCATATCATCTAATGAACGGCCTGAAAGTTTGCCATAGTCTTTAAATGAGCGAACACGGAAATTTACATCACCAGTTGGGGTTGCGTAGGCATGCCCTTTAGCGATTAATCTTTCAACAAGTTCAATCATTTCAGGAATATATTCAGTTGCTTTTGGTTCAATATCTGCACGGGTAACATTTAGTTTGTCCATATCTTCATGGAACGCAGCTATATATTTTTCAGAAATATCTGTGCTTGAAACACCTTCTTTGTTTGCTCTTGCAATAATTTTATCGTCAACATCAGTAAAGTTACGCACAAAGGTTAAGTCGTAGTTTAAAAAGCGAAGAAAGCGAGCTATAACGTCAAACACTACAGCAGAGCGTGCATGCCCAATATGGCAATAGTCGTAAGCGGTAATGCCACATGCATACATATTAACTTTTCCAGGGCGAATGCTTACAAATTCTTCTTTTTTCTTAGTAAGGGTATTATATACTTGCATTTTCTTCTCTACTTGCTAAGGTTTTTCATTCTGTTAACAGATTTTTCTTTTCCAAGAATAGAGGCAATAAGGGCCAAAGAAGAACCGCTTGCTTGGCCAGTTAAAGCACAACGCAAAATAGGTCCAATATTCTTGAACTTAATTTCTTTTCTTTCAATAAATGCATGAATGCATGTATCTACTTCTTCCATACCAAAAGAGTTAAGGTTTTCAAAGTCGTTTGTCAATTCTAAGAGCAAAGCTTTATTTTCATCGGTAATTGATTTCTGAGCTTTTTCTTCAATTGTAGGTGTTTCAACATTAAGAATATTATTGGCAAAATCAATTATTTGATTAGCAAATTCTAGTAAGTTTGCAACTTTTTCTTTGAAAAGTGGAATAAGTTCTAATGAATTTTGTGGAAGCTCAATATTTATAATATTAGCTAGCTCTTGCATATCTTTTAGCAAATCTTCATTGGTAGATTGCTTAATGTAATGAGCATTAATCCAGTCAATCTTAGCAGGGTCAATACGTGAGGGTGAAGCGTTTAAGCTTGTGCCATCGAATAATTTTATTAGTTCTTCAAGTGTGAAAATTTCTTCATCTCCGCTAGACCAACCAAGGCGTACAAGGTAGTTTACTAAAGCTTGTGGAAGTAGCCCATCTGCTTGGTATTCTATAACTGCTCTTGCTCCATTTCTTTTTGAAAGTTTAGCACCGTCAGGCCCAAGAATCATTGGAACATGCCCAAAGTTTGGTAAATCCCAGCCCATAGCTTGATAGATTAATATTTGCTTTGGGGTGTTTGCTACGTGGTCATCACCTCTAAATACGTGCGTAACGCCCATGTCGTGATCGTCGGCAACAACAGCAAGGTTATATGTTGGCATTCCGCCATTTTTTGCAGGGCGACGTAATACCATGTCGTCTAGCTCATTAATGTCAGTTGCTATTGTACCTTTTACAAGATCTTTGAAGATAACTTTTCCGTGGTCAGGAAGTTTTAAGCGTACAACGGCATCTTCTGAATAAGGTTTATTTAAATGTCTACATTTTCCATTGTAACGTGGTTTTTCGCCTTTAGCTTCTGCTTCTTCACGCATTTTTTCAATTTCTTCAACTGAACATGTGCAATAGTAAGCACTACCATTTTCAAGCATTGCTTCAACCACTTCATTGTAGCGTTCACTTCTTTGTGTTTGGTATACAAGCTCTTTATCCCAATCAAGCCCTAGCCATTTCATTGAGGCTAAAATAGAGTCAGTATATTCTTGCTTTGAGCGTTCTAAGTCAGTATCTTCAATACGAAGAAGAAATTCACCGCCAAAGTGACGAGCTAACAACCATGAGAATATAGCAGTTCTTGCACCGCCAATATGTAAATGCCCAGTAGGGCTAGGAGCAAAACGGGTTACAACTTTTTGAGACATTTTATTTCCTTATTTATTGATGTAGATTTTAGTGTTTTAATACAAAATCTTTATACTTTAATCGTTACCGTAAATTTTTTCAAGTAATGGCTAGGGTGGTAAGATAACTTAGCCTGACGTAACCCTTCCATACCTAAATCTTGTTCACGGTTAATAAATTCATAGCCATTGCCAGCCTGTTCAGCAAAACATTTATTTATAGCTTGAAAAGAACCCCTATATTCAGGGTGTGCCTTTTCAAAATGCACAAGAAAAGTTGTATCGTCAAGCTTTTCTCCTATTGAAAAAGCAATTAGTTGGTTTTCAACATATAAAGCACCGCCCACTATTTGCGGAAATGTATTCATTTGAGCCAATAAATTTTTAATGGCATGGTATTCAGTTTGTAAAGCTTCATCATCTAAGCAATCGTTCCAAGTACACCAAGATTCTTCTAAAGCTTCTAAATCTTTCTTAATATCTTCATTAAACTCTTTTGATGAAAAAGGGCGATAATCAATTTCGTAAGTTTTTTTGAAGGCATTAAAGTGATTCTTCTTTTTGTGCATTTTATTGCCAGCTAAAGTTGCAAGCGATTGTTGACTGTATAAATACTCATCATTTGCTCTATCATCAACAACTATAGCCTTGTCTTTGAATTGCTCTAGTAAAATGTCTTTTAGTTTTTCTGGTACGCGATGAAGAGTACGCTCTTCATTAAAAAAACTTAATTTAGTAAAATCAGTTTTTTCCCAATCGCCAACAGGAGCTCTAAAAATATTATTCCTTGTGTCGTGGATAAACATAACCTCATTTTCACAAGTTATTTTGAAGTTATAATAGCTATTCCACGCCCATAAGTTGAAGAAAATATAATCTGCTGTTTTTTGAGAGCATTTTTCAAAACACGCGTCGTATTGATTTTGTATATCTAAAGAAAATTTTTGAAATTCCATAATTTACTCGCATTTTTTATGCCATTTTTTTCTTCATGGCGTAATTATACCATGGGCGTTTTAGAAATACATATAACATAGACATACTTTGTATAGCCATTGAAATAAGCATTGCTAAAAATACCCCTTGAATTTCCATATTTATACCATGAGCAAAGAAAATAGCAAGTGGTAAACGTATTCCCCAAATACAGAAAGTATTAATAAATAAAGCGTATATTGTTGCTCCTGCTCCTGTGAAACTACCGTTTAGAGTCATGGTAGTTAAAGTGAATGGAGTAGAAACAATATTGATGATTAAATACCACTTAATTACATCTATAACAAGCGGATCTTCTGAAAGTATGGTTGAGAAAAAATCAATATAATAGAACATAATAAGTGCAATAAGGCTCATTATTATTGTTCCAAGTATCCAAATAGTTGCACCTAATTGTTTTGCCTTTTCTTTATTACCTTCGCCAAGTGCATGCCCAACTAATATTGAAGCAGTTGCATTAAACGCTGCTCCAGGCATAAATAAAATAGATTCAATACGCATACCTGCACTCAAACCTGCTAAAGCTGTAATGCTATCAGGTACAGAAGCGGCAATACCAAATAGTATTAAGTACCCAGTTTGCCATAAGCCTTGTGTAAGCAAAGCAGGCAGGGCAACACGTACTAGATAAGGTAAAGAATTTTTCATCCAAGCAAAGCTTAATCTTAATGTGCTTGGAAATAATTTTGCACGCTTTAATAATATAAGCGATAAGCTAGAGCCTGTTAGTACAGCAGCAAAGGTAGACCACGCAACACCAGGTACACCATAGGCAGTAAAGCCAAAGTAACCCAAACCAAAAGCTAAATTACCAAAAATATTAACTAGTGTAACTGCTACACCAATAAATAAAGGTAGATATACTAATTTAGAAGCTCTAAAAAGAATATTGCTTATAAAATATAAATAATGAAGAGGTAAAGCTAGAAAAAGCACATTCCAAAAGTAAAGTCCAATATGTTGTGATTCTTTTGGAATATCAAGCAAGTTCATAACTTCTTGCCCAAAGCTAAAGCCAACAGCTGAAAAAACGCAAGCAAGAGTTAAAGCAAGGTATAAAACAAGCAATACATACCTTCTTGCCCGCAAAAATTGCCTTGCCCCTAATGTTTGGGAAATTACAGCCATTGCACCAGAACCTAAGCTCATGGCAAGTATCATCATAAAGGCTTGAATTTGTGCATTCACCCCTACTACAGCCTGCACCTCAGAAGATATTTTACCTGCTACCCACATATCACTTAAGCTCAAAATTAAAGTAGTAAGCATAAGTAATACTTGTGGAATAACTAGCCTAGAAATATCTAACCAAGGAATTTCTTTTAATAAAGCTTTATTTAATTTCATCTTTTGCCTTATGTTAACAAGCTGGAGTAGGCGTGATTGTATTAATGCTAGAAATAGGCAAGTAAGTCTTCAATAGTTTCTTTACGACGGATTTGACGAACTTTTCCGTCTTTATCGATAAGAATTTCAGCAGGACGTGGACGTTGATTGTAGGTTGATGACATAGAAAACCCATACGCACCTGCATCAAGTACACCTACAATATCGCCTACTTGAGCTTTAGGAAGATTACGTTCTTTAGCAAGTATGTCACCGCTTTCACAGATATTGCCAACAACAGTTTGAGTTATTACTTCGCTTGAAGGGTTTTCTTGGTAAAGTTCTACATCGTGGTGTGAATCGTACATAGCTGGGCGTTGTAGAACGTTGAAGCCTAAATCTGTACCAATGTAGTGTGTGCCAGCATTTTCTTTAGTTGCATGCACACTGCCAAGTAATAAACCACATTCACAAGCAATGTAACGGCCTGGTTCAATGTAGAATTTACCTGTATAGTTATTCTTTTGAGAAAACTCGGTTATTGTTTTATGTAGCAGAGTTGCAAGTGCTTCTAAATCTAAGCGAGCTTGGTTTTCATACTTTTTATAAGGTATACCAAAGCCGCCGCCAAAGTCTATTATTTCTATATCTTTAAAGT
>CAYJFV010000004.1:0-18142 GCA_964369275.1 uncultured Desulfovibrionaceae bacterium | reverse complement strand
AAAAATGTCAAGCAATTAATTATAATTAAATTAAATTATTTTTTTACTCTATAATATCAAAATGTTATATATAACCTTTTTCAGCTAAAATATGCTTTGAATATTCATCTTCTGGAATAAAACCTTTTTCTAGTAATCTTGTTGTGTAACTTTTATTATACCAAAAGCAAAAGAATAACCTAAGCAAGCAAACACTTAATATATCGGTGAAGATAAATATAAAGAACCAAAGCCAATCTTTTCGCCATAGTGCAACTAAGCAACCAAACAGTAAAATTGTCCAGCTAAAGCCCACAAGCCCTTTTTTTCTATCAATTCCATTTGTCAAATATACTTCTTGAGCCATAATTTCCCCGATTTTGCCTTTAGGTGTATAAAAAATGAGTGACATTTTTACGCTTTCACGCTACATACAGCTATATACTAATATATAATAATGGTACACAAATTATGTTAAACACATACAATGATATAGTCAAGCACCTAGATAATTTAGGAATGTTTCATATGAAGCCCGGACAAGACAGGATGTCTATAGCCCTTGAAAATCTAAATCTTTTGCCTTTACCTTACAAAGCTGTGCAGATTGTAGGTACGAATGGTAAAGGTTCTACTGCTACTTTTTTATCTTCACTTGCTCACGAACATGGTTTGAATGTTGGTTTATATACATCACCACACTTTTTATCTATAAAAGAGCGTATACTATATAATAGTGAACAACTTTCTGATGATATTTGGCTTGAAGCTGCAAAAAAAGTATATACTGCTAACCCAGAATTGACATATTTTGAATTTCTTACTGTATTATCTGCTCAAATTTACGCGGATTTACAAGCTGATATTGTTTTTTTTGAAGCAGGGCTTGGCGGAAAATTCGATGCAACAACTGCTTTGCAAGCACAAGCTACAGTTTTTACTTCGATTGCTCTTGATCATTGCGATATTCTTGGCGATACAATTCAAAAAATTGCCCACGATAAAGCAAGAGCTATGAATACTTGGACGAAATTTGCTGTTACAGCAAAGCTTGCCCCCGAGGCATTAGCTGAAGTTGAAAACATTTCTAAGCAGTTTGATATTCCTTTATTTTTTTCTTCTTATGATAATGTACAATTTGAACTTTTTATGAAAGGAACACATCAACCTCAAAACGCACAACTTGCCTTAGATACATGGCATTTAGTATGTGAAAAACTTTTGCATATCAAGCCTGATATAAAAAAAGAACAATTAGCCCTGAAAAAAGCCTTTATACCTGGGCGAATACAGTTTATTGATACTATAAATACTTATAAAAATACACGTTTTATTTTAGATGGTGCCCATAATGTGCATGGTTTACAGGCACTTATTGAGTCTTTAAAAACTATGTGTATTACTCCGAAATATATTATTTTCTCATGCTTGTCAGATAAAGCAAATGACGATTTATTTTCTTGCTTAGATGAACTAGCGAAGCTTTCCTCTTCGCATTCTACCCTACTTATTCCTACTATTTCAGATAATCCACGAGCTATTGACTCTTCAAAACTTGCAAAAAAATTAGAAAATTCTTCATTTTCTTCTATAATTCCGCTAAAAAATCTTGACGAATGTTTAGAATACGTCCAAAATGCTAACAATGAAAGGCAAATTTCTACAGATATATTAATATGCGGTTCACTTTACTTACTTTCAGAATTTTACGCTAAATATTCAACATCACTTAGTAAAGCATAATTATTACAAGGTTTATTATGAATACATTATACAAATCATTGCCAGCAGTTTCTACTTTGTTAGATTCTATTTATTCTATTCTTCATTCAAAAAGTTATGCACTTCATCAATCTTCCTTGCGTTATGCATCGCATGCAAATTTTGTTGAATTAATAAACAAAAAGCTTGATGAAGTTCGTAAAGCCATTGCAACTAAGGAAATTACAGAAGTTTTGCAAATTCAAAATTTACTTGAAGCAAGTGTGCTTATTCAAGAGTTTGAATGCAAACTTAACCCAAAATTACAGCATGTTATAAATGGAACTGGCGTTGTAATTCATACAAATCTTGGGCGTTCTGTGCTAAGTGCTGATTCTATTGAGTCAATTACAAGTGCTTGTTCTGGATATTCAAGTGTAGAATTTGATTTAGAAACTGGCGAGCGTGGTTCACGCCATGCCTTAGTGCGTGATTTATTAGTGCAAATTACTAAAGCAGAAGATGCTGTTATTGTAAACAATAATGCGGCAGCTGTTATGATAGCCCTTTCTACTTTTGCCCAAGGTGGTGAAACAATTATTTCGCGTGGCGAGCTTGTAGAAATTGGTGGTTCATTTAGAATACCCGATGTTATGGAATGTAGCGGAAGTATATTAAAAGATGTTGGCACAACAAACAAAACTCATCTTTCAGATTATGAAAACGCGATAAATGAAAACACAAAAGCAATTATGCGAGTACACACTTCAAACTTTCGTTTAATTGGCTTTACCTCTAAGGTTGCTACGCATGAACTTTCTGCTTTAGCTCAAAAGCATAATCTTCCTTTTATTGAAGATTTAGGCTCTGGCTCGTTTATAGATTTTCAACCTTTTGGCTTACCTAAAGAACCAACAGTGCAAGAAGTTGTTAGCGAAGGTGTAGACATTGTTACTTTCTCAGGCGATAAGCTTTTAGGCGGCCCACAAGCAGGTATTATTGTTGGAAAAAAAGATTTTATTGCAAAAATAAAGAAAAACCAATTGCTTCGAGCATTACGCCCATGCAAATTAACTTTAGCCGCACTTGAAACTACTTTAAGAAATTACCTTGATACTGAAAAGGCTTTAAAGAATATTCCAACCCTTGCAATGCTTACAATTCCAAAAGAAGAATTGAAACAAAAAGCAAATAAACTATCAAGAATATTGAAAAAATCTTTTAACGAAAAAGCAAAAATAAGCATAAAAGAAGATAGTTCACGCGTAGGCGGTGGGGCTTTTCCCGAAGCCGATTTACCAAGCTATCTTGTTGAAATTGCACCGAAAAATATTTCATCAACCAAGCTAAAACAAGCTTTGCTTTCAACTAATCCGCCAATAATTGGCAGACTAGAAGAAGATGTTTTTGCTTTAGATATAAGAACGTTAGAAATAAAAGATTTTGGATTAATCGCTAGAATTATTAGTGAAATTCTGTAGATTTTAACATTATTTATATTTCCTTAGTTATCATAACATAAAAAAAGCGAGCCTGAATTTTCAAGCTCGCTTTTTTTATCTTTTTTGGAGTATTGCCTTTAGAATAATAATACTTCTGCCGTGTTGAAAATCCAGCCGACACATACAAAAATTACTAGTAATATAGCCACAAAAGTTGCTAATAACTTAAACTGCATTACTTGTTTTAGCATTAATATTTCTGGCAGTGAAGCACCAACTGCACTCATGCAAAAAGCAAGTGTTGTACCTACTGGAAGGCCTTTCAATAATAAACTTTCCATAATTGGAACAATGCCTGTAACACTTGTGTAGAGAGGAATACCCGCGACTACCGCAACTGGTACTGACCACCAATCGCCGCTATTCAAGTTTTGTTCAAACCATTCTTGCGGAACAAAGCCATGTAAATACGCACCAATACCAACACCAATAAATACCCATAGCCAAATTTTACGCACAATGCCTTCGGTTTCTTCATAAGCAAATCTATGGCGGTGTTCTAAAGTCATTTTTGTTTCAACTGCTACGCCCATTGGTGAAAGCGGTGTAAGAGCAGGCTTTTTCAAAAATGGTTGCAACCAACGGTCAGCCTTTAACATATCAATAATAAAGCCGCCTATAATACCTGCAAGCATGCCTACTACAACATATATTATTGTAAATTTCCAACCAAGTAAACCCCAAAGTAATATTACAGCCACTTCATTGATTAAAGGTGACGTAATTAAGAAAGACATAGTTATACCAAGCGGAATTTTTGAATTTGTAAAGCCAATAAATAATGGAATACTTGAACATGAACAAAAAGGAGTAACCGCACCAAAGGCAGATGCAATTGCATAACCTACACCACGCCCTTTTCCTGCTAAATATAATCTAACTTTATCTGTGCTTAGGCTTGCCCTAAATAATGCAAGAACATAAACCATAAACACAAGTAATAATAGAATTTTTAAAGTATCGTATAAAAAGAAATGTATACTTTTTGCTAATGCAGTTGTTGCTTCAAGCCCAAGTAAGGTATAGGTTACAAAATCAGCAAAAGGAATAGTCATATTATAGGCTATATACCATACAATAAAGGCTAAAGCAGCTTTAATAAAATATTCATTTCTATTAAAAGGTTTATGTACTTTTTTAGGTTTTTGACTTGTTCCGCAACCGCAACCGCTTGCTTGTTCAGGTTCTTCTTTTGAACAACAAGAGCTTGTTTCTTGACTTGTACCCATAGGCTTTAACTCGCGGAAAGTTTTTTCTTGAGAGGTAAAATCTCTCACTTGCCCTTGTTCGCCTTTCTTATGAGCAAATTGTTCATTATTGCCACAACTGCAAGGTGCTTTTTGTTCATCTATTTTTTTATTGTCTTGTGTATCCATTTACTTTATCCTTTTTATTGTTTACATTTGCACATTTTACATATTAAGCAAATGATTTTCAAAAAAATTATATATCGCTAGGGAGTGTTCCTAATACATGATAAAAAAGTTTCCAAGCAAGTAAGCTCTAAAGAATAGTACATAAAAGAACCAACTTTTCGCGAGCTAACAATTCTCGCTTCGCGTAATACGTTTAAATGGCGTGAAACAGTAGAAATATCATCACCTACTAAAGCTTGCAAATCGCAAACACATTGTTCGCCATTCCTTAGGTAGTTGGCTAAATATAACCTTGTAGGATGCCCTAATGCCTTGAATATTTTAGCTTGTTGTTCAATTTCACTTCTAATTTCTTCAAGACTTCTCGTGTTTAATGGTTCAATAGGTGCAATCATTCAACTCTCCTAAATTTAGAGTGTTTGTTCATTTGTAAAAATAACCAAATGTTTTAAAAAGTCAAGTTAAATTTATATTGAAATAAGATTTTAATTTTGATGTAACAAAGCTTGACAAGAACCAATAAAGTGCGTAATTATTTTTGTGAATCGGGCGGCAGTAACTTCGTAAACCCCGCCAGGTCCGAAAGGAAGCAACGGTAGCGAGTGTGCTGGGTGTCCGATTCACTTATTATGAAGTCGTAAATCATCAGATTTACGCTTTTTTTGTTTAAAAATAGCTTGCTCGCTAAAAAATTTTATGCATGTTGCATATCGCATATTTAATTATACATTTTCTGGTTTAACATAAATCAATTTCTTTTATATTTCGTGGCTAAGGTGATTAGCGGAAGTGGTACTTGGGAATAGTAGTCGAGAGCAAAAGGCAATACCTGCAACACTTGCTATTGCAAGTGTGAAAAACAGTCAAAGAAATTGCAAAACTTCCTCACTTGTGTAACAAGTGCTGAAAATGCTACACACTAGAGCAACTTACCATTTGCTAGTCAACTTCCGTTAATTACCTTAGTCACGAAAATTCGTGTAAAAATTTAAATTTATAGCACGCTCCAAAAATATTTAAAGCTGATTTATGCTGAACGCAGTTCGGTATAAATCAGCTTTAAATATTTTTGCATTAGGGATTCTAAAGGGACTTAGTTCCTTTAGCCCTCGGAGAGAAAAAAGAAAATATAATATTACAAATTGGAATGACGTGCATTTTGACAGAGTTAAAAAAGAGCAGCCTATTATAAGCTGCCCTCTTTCTATAAAATGCCTAAAGTATACCCTACTTATTGCTAATCCACTTATGAGCAAGCTCAAAAATACCTTCAGCAAGGGTTGGGTGTGCATGAATTGTATGAGCTAAATCGGCTATAGTAAGCCCTTTTTCAACGGCTAGGGTTGCTTCTGCTATAAGATCGGTTGCATGAGCCCCAATAATATGACAGCCAAGAAGTTTACCGCTAAAGCTTTCAATGACAAATTTAAAACAACCTGCAAGGCTACCCATTGCTTGCGATTTGCCTAATTCTCGCATCTGCATAATAGGGCATTCTACTTCAATGTTTTGTGCCTTAGCTTGCTCTTCACTAAGCCCTACACAGCCAATTTCAGGCGAAGTAAAAATAGCCGACGGTATACAATTATAATTAACGGCTTTTGAGCAACCTTTGAAAATTCTTTCAACTAAGCTAACCGCTTCGGCAGAAGCAACATGAGCTAGCATAACTTTTTCAGGCCCAAGAATATCGCCAATTGCGTAAATATTTTCAACAGAAGTTTCATATAAATCATTCGCAACAATAAAGCCACGTTTATCAACTTCAATTCCAGCTTCTGTTAGTCCTAGCCCCTCGGTATTTGCGGCACGCCCTGCACAAACAACTATAATATCGGCTTCAATTTCAATTTCATTCTTTAAGTTTTCAGGTAGGTCGCTTACGAAAGGTGAACCTATAAGAGTTGCAATTACTTTATTATTTTCAATTCTGCAAGATTTTACAATACGTGAAAGTTCTTGCCTAATACCATTTTTCTTCATTTCTCTTTGCAAGATTTTAGACATTTCTTCATCAATTGATGGCACTGGAAGTAAGCGAGTTAGCCCCTCAACTATAGTAATTTTTGTGCCAAAAGTTGAATATATTCCAGCAAGTTCGCTACCAATTACACCGCCACCAACAATAATCATACTTTGTGGCACTTCTTGCAATTCTAGTGCATCATCAGATGAAATTACATATTTATGATCAAACTTTAGGCTTGGTAAATCGGCTATGCGTGAACCTGTTGCAATTATTACTTTATCGCTTTCAATATCAAGTATGGTTCCGTCTTCTTGAGTAACTTTTACCAAGTTTGCACTAATAACTTGCCCGCGACCTTTCACCACATTAACTTTTAAACCTGCACAGCTTTTTTGTATTCCACCACGTAAAATTTCTGTAACTTTACGCTTTCTTTGAACAACTGCTGGCATATCTACAGTTGCACCCTCGCCGCCAGTAATTCCAAAAGTTGCTAAAGAGTGAGCAGTTTCTAAAGCTTCTGCTGAAGACTTCAAAGTTTTTGTTGGAATACAGCCATAATTTAGGCAGGTGCCGCCTAAATGGTCGTACTCTACTAATGTTACTTCACCGCCAAATTTAGCCGCTTCAAAAGCAGCAATATAGCCACCTGGGCCAGCTCCAATAATTGTTATACGCATAAAATGCCTCTATATTATAAGTTATTATATTGTATGTAAAAATAGACTATGCTTCGCTAATTTTACCTGCATGAATTTTATAAAGTTTTGCACCTTCAACATTTTCTTGCAATATATTTGCAATGTGTGGGTGACATGTAAAAAATAAAATTTGCTGATTTTGATTTTTCGTGAAACTTGCCAAAGTTTTTGCTGTTTGTGTTGAACGAAGCGTATCAAAATTTACCAAAATATCGTCTAAAATCAAAGGTAATGGCTCTTTATATTGTGCAACATTTCTAATATGTGCAAGACGTAAAGCAAGATATAGCTGTTCGCGTGTGCCTTGACTTAACTGATCTGGCGTATGCGGTAAGCCTTGCTTTGGGTTTACATAAAGTGTGCTATTTTCAATAGATGAAGAAATATTTGTCCATCTACCATCTGTTATTTGAGCAAAAATTTCGGAAGCTGTTTTGATAAGCTCGGGCTGATTTTCCTTTTCATATTTTTGCTTTGCTTTCATCACAAAAGAGCGGGCAAATGCGTAAGCTAAATAATCTTTTAAAGCTTTTTCGGTCTGCTCTTCTAAGCTTATTTGCTCTTCTTTTAATTCGCTAAGTAATGAAGAATTTTCAACTTGTTGAATTTTTGACTTTAAATCTGCAAGAGTATGAGTACACGCTTCTTTTTCGTCTTTAACGTCTTGAAGAGTTTTTTCTAATTGCTCTTTTTTATAGCGAAGCACAGGCAAATCTAAGCCCTCAAATTCTGCAATAAATTCTTTAAATTCTTTATTTACTGCAAAGAATTGTAATGTATCTTCAAGATTTTGCTTTTTCTTTTGCAAATTAGCTAATTCATGTGCTTGCCTTGATTTTTCTTCAAATTCGCTTTCACTTTCTAGCCCTACCTCATTTAATAATTCTTTAATTGAGGCTTTTATACTTGTTTCTTCGTTTAAACTTGAAGAAATTTCATCATCTATACCTTGAATTTGCTCTTCAATAGTTAACTTTGCTTGGAATAGTTCTTTAGCTTTTATTGCTTCATTATATAGTAAATCCATACTTGCTAGGCTATCAATTTGCTTATCAAGCGTGAATAAAGGTGTTCTGTCTAATTGTGCAAATATATCAAGAAGAGGAAGAGCTAGCTTATCTCTTTCATTTTCTTGCATTTTTTTATCTTGCTGTAATTCTTCAAGTTTCGCCTTAATTTCACGACATTTTTCAATTTGGCTAAGTGCAGTTTTTGCACTTTGTGGGCTTAGGTTATCGTTTAATTTTTGCTCGCGTAGGTAGTTTCGCCACTGCTCTTTTAGAACTTCAAATTCTTTTTCTAATTGAGTTTTCTTAGCTTCTTCTTCTTGCAATGCATTTTGCAGGTTTTGCAGTTTTGTATCTAAAAGCCCCATATTTTCTTCAAGATAGAGGCGTTTTTCATTTTGTTTATCGTATTCAAGTGATTGGTCGATAAAACTTTGCACTTTTAAGAATAGATTTTCAATATCATCTTTATAGTAAGAAATTTTTGGAAATTGAGCAACGCCAGTGCTATACATTTTCTCAACACTTGTGCGAAGTTCTACAATTTCTTGCTCTAAATTTTTAACATTTTGATTTAGCAAACGTACATGATTTATACGACTAAAGAAAAC
Source organism: uncultured Desulfovibrionaceae bacterium (assembly GCA_964369275.1). GTDB lineage: Bacteria > Desulfobacterota > Desulfovibrionia > Desulfovibrionales > Desulfovibrionaceae > CAYJAZ01. The sequence goes on along the minus strand of CAYJFV010000004.1, from coordinate 9,296 downwards.
TTCAACTCCCTCAGGCGATGGAACATCAACCACAGGTAGTTTTTGAAAATGTTCTTGCCATTCACGGCGTAATTCTTGCCCTTTTGCATCTTCTTCAAAAAAGTTTTTCTGCACGCGACTAAGATTTTCTTTAACTTTTTTAAGCTCATCTTCTGTTGAAAATGTTGCTTTCATAAGCTTTTCTTTAGTAATTATTTGCTCTTGTTCTTCATCAATCATTTCTTCAGCGTAAAGAAGAGTTTCAGGTTGCAAATTATCTATATTAAGTTCATTTTGCAGTTCATTTAATTCTTCTTGAGTTGCCTTTAATTTAGCTATTGCAGCACCTAAACGATTACTTGCTTGGCTAAGTTCTACTATTTTCTTTTTTCTGTACGGGTTTGTTTGTGGAATATTCAAATATCCACCAATAAAACCAATAAAAAATAAAAGAAAAGCAATAGTTGAATGTATATGATAGTAAGGATTTTCAGCTGATAATTTTGGAAAAAGCCCAGATAAACCAATGCTTACAATGAAAGATAAATTAATTTCACTTATACCAAATAAAAAGTACGCAACAAGCAAGCTTGCACCGAAAACTGCCAAAATACCCGCAATAACCAGTATTGCAAGATTAGTTTTTGTAATAGGAATTTGACTTCTAATTTCTTCATGTTGCAAATCAAGCTCTTGAATATATTCTTCATTATGCTGCTGAATTTCTAAAAGTGCATGAATACGACGTAACTGAGTTCTTTTTTTATACAAAGCATATTTTTCAAGGTGCAACAACCTATTATGCTCGCTTGTAAGTGCAGAATGTTGGTCTTCTAAACGCTCTAATTTTTTACGTTCATTATTAAATATTTCGCGAGCAACATTTGTTTTTTCAAGTTGATGCACAACATTCCGAGCAAAATCGCTCGCTTCATCTTGCATATCACTAAGCATAAGAATAATTTCTTCTGTAGGGCGAGTTTTAAACTTCATTTGCCCTAAAGCACGCTCATATTCTGTTTTTGCAAAGTTTAGACTGCGTATTTTTTCAGGTAGTTTTGTATGCCCTTCTTCCGCTTTACGCAATAAGTTTGTTAAAATTCCACGGCTAGCTGTATCAAGTTGCTGTGATAATTCAGGTATATTTGCAAAATTTTGCTTTATCTTTTGTAGTTCACTTTCAGATAAACTTTTTTCTTGTTTTAAAGCTTCAATTTTAGAGCATGATATTTGTAAAGACTGTTCATTTTTGCTAAATTTTGAAAAATATTCTTCTATTTGCTCATGCAAGAAAAGTGAAGAATCTATTTCTTTAGCTCTTTCAAAAGTCCAGTTTTTGCCAAGAAATTCTAAGTGCCTTTCAAGCTCTTCTTCATTTCTTAATATGCTATTATTAATATTAGGAAGCTGTATAAGTGCATTTCTATAACTTGCCTTATATTCTAATAATTCCTGCAAGTTAGGAAGCAAATTATAAAGCTTTTCATTATGTTCTTTTTCACTTATTGCTTTAATGAACTTTTCTTTTTTATCTTGTAAATTTTTAGTATTACGGCTTGCTGCATATTCTAAATCTTGTAATCTATGAAGTTTTTCAATTGCATTTTCAGGAAAGTTTTTTGTAAGTTGTGGTAGCCTTTCTAATTCTTTTTGAACTAAAAACCATTCTTTATAGTGTTCCCACGCACGAATTTTCGTGTCTAAGGCACGAATTACCTCATACACTTCATTTTCATTTACTAATATAGAATCAAAATCTTCTTTGGCTTGATTATAGTCATCATAAAAAATATCAATTGTTTTATTTTGCTCGACTAAATGCCTAATTTCTTTTTGAATTTCTTCTAAACGTTGGCAATTATTTTTAAAGAAATTTTTAAAAGAATCGTTACTTAATAAAGACTTTGAATTTTTTGCAGAAATTAAAGAATCTATATAATCTAATGATTTTTGCGGTGAATAAAGCCCAAGCCCAAAGGAAGTTCCATATAGAACATCGCGAACTTCATTTGCTTCAAGTGTGTCAATTACTTGCAATTCACTTAGGCTAAAACCATAGATTGATGAATAAATATCGCGTGTTGTCCCCGCGAGTAAACTTTCGTATATAACAGAAGGAATTTTTGCCCCTTCTTCATTATATACTTGAAAATTATTCAGCGTACGCTCTAGGCGTAGCACATCAGCGTTTTGTGTTTCAACCTCTAAAAAACCACCCATTGAAGATGATTTTTGAGCAAAAATTCCCTCACGAGCTTTTTTCGAGCGTGTTGCAGGAAAACCCGTTAAAATTGTTCTGAAAAATTCTAAGGAAGTAGACTTTCCAGCCTCATTCTGCCCAAGAAAAATTAAAAGCCCAGAAGGCACATTTTGAATGCTCTGCTTTGCAAGGTTGCCAAATTCATATATATTAAATGACTTTATTTTCATACTAGCTTTCCATGCTTTGCATACAAATATATTGAGCTTTTGTTATAATTTCTTTCAAAACTTCTTCATTATCAATTGGTGGCAATATACGCTTATATTGCTTTTGAATTGGGCTTTCTTGATACAAATTATAGGCATATTCTAAAATTTCTGAACTATTTGCCGCTAATAAACTTTCAGCTTCTTGCAAGGTTTTTGCTAAAAAGGTATCTTCCGCTAGAATTTCAGCTATAGAAATATTATCAGCACTTTCACTAGTTTCTATAATTATATCTTTAATAGTAACTTTAGGTGATAAGTGTGCTAGTTCATCGTTCAAATTATCTAAAAATTCTTGTAGAATATAGGAATTTCTAAGTTTTGAGTTAAGATCTGTTTTGCCTTCAAGCTTAAGTCTTGCAAGTATATAGCTTACATTTTTGGGCATACTATGTGCTATTTCTTCAAAAATATCGTATAAATTTGAATGAATAGAAAGTAAATCTACAGTATTTTTTCTTTCTTGATTTTCAGCATCTTCTGAATTTTCAATAGTAGCAAAATCTTCAATAGTGTAATTTACCTCTTTCCAAATTAAAGGAGCAAGAGAAATAAAAGTGCTTTCAATTTCAACATTTTTTGTTTTTTCATCACGCTGTAAAGTTACACAATAACAGCCATGCTCATTTTTTTCATTAATATGTAAACCTTGTAATGAGCCAGAATAGGCAATATGCGGATTTTCGTTTAGCATTTTATGCGTATGCACATGCCCTAAGGCAAAGTAGTGCATATTCTTTTCAACTAATTCACTTACTGAACAAGGAGCGTATAAAGCACCATCTTCACTATTGTTTAATGAAGTATGGAATAAGCCAACATGAAAAGCTTCTTTTTTCTCTTTTTCGCTAATTTTTTTAAAATTTGTTGAAAGATTTCTTGTTTCTTTATCAGTTTCATGGCTAATTCCATGAATATAAGCAATTGTTTCATTGTTTTTTTCAAAGACAATGCTTTCATATTCTTCATTAAAGAAAAATACGTTTTCAGGAAAAGACATACTTTGAAAAACTTCATCTATAGGGTCATGGTTGCCGTGAACGATATATACTTTAATATTATTATTTTGCAATTCTTCACACGCTTTTTTTAGTGCAAAACGTGCTTTTAGGCTTGCATCTTCACTATTCCACGTATCACCAGCTAATAAAAGGGCATCAACTTTTTCTTTTTTTGCACATTCTACAAGATTATTCAAAGCTTTAAAAGTAGTGTCTTTTAAAGCAGAAATATGTTTAATATGCTTCATTGGCACGTCTAGGTGCAAGTCGGCAGCGTGTAGGAACTTGAATTGTGACATAATATACCCTATTTATAACAATTATAAAAGCTGAATGAGTTTAAGCTTTCTTTTTTGTGATGTCAAGTTTAGGGATTGCTATGTTTATACACCTCATTCCAATTTGCTATATTATGCAAACTTTTCTTTTTTATGTCTCCGACGGCTTAGGGACGGTCAAGTCCCTAAGAACCCGCGTCACCAAAAGAGCAAAGCTCTTTTGGTTTCCTTTTCATAGCTTACAAAAAATATCTTCCATTTATATTTTCGTGGCTAAGGCGATTAGCGGAAGTTGGCCTAGTAAATGGTAGGCAAGAACATAAATTAATATGTGCAACACTTGCTATCGCAAGTGAGAAAAGCTGTTATAGAACACACAAACCTTTCTCACGTGTGTAACAAGTGCTAAAAATTTTTAGTAAAAGATTTTATACAACAACAATATATTTTATCCAAAGCACAAATTAATAAAATCAGGCATTAGGCATTTTTTAGCAGGACTGTTCATGCAATAAATAAACAACTTTCTACGAGATAAGCTTAAGCAAGGGCAATTTCTAAATCGAGAATTAAAAGTTTTTGTAAGGAAGGGGGTAAGGGGGAAACCTTGGCTTTTTTCAAAAAGTCATGGTTTCCCCCTTAATAAATAATAAGTAAAAAAAGGCGGAAATTTTCCGCCTTGCTTATATTTTATGGTGTTTCTTCTGGTATTGGGTCAATTGTAATTAAACCAGCGGAACTATCTAAAGCATCTAACTTGCCTTGAAGTGAGCTATACTGATCGTCTGTAAGTTTTAGATTATCAAATACAACTGTTTGATACTTACTTTCAAGATCTGGGTGCGTAATTTTTAGCACTGCGAAGTCGTCGTCATTAGCTGAAACTGATAAACCATAGCCACTTTCTTTATAGGCTGCAAGGTCAAGAGTATCATCCGTAATGTTGAAGTCGGTAATATGGTCTTCTGCACCCGCTCCAAAGTTAGCTGGGCTTAGCTTAAAGGTATCTTTACCCTCTCCACCAGTTAGAATATCAGGGGCTGAGGTATCTGTTAGGATATCATCGCCGCTTGTATCTTGCGGGAAGCTTGTATCATCTTCATCTTCTGAATCAGCAGATGCAGTTACATCTAATATTTCAGAAACTTCTGATAAATCAACTACTCTACCATCGTTTAGACGTAATAATTGTGAGCCATTATAATTACTTACAGCATCTACCCTACCTGAAATTTGTGCATCTGTAAGCACAGATTCACCGTTCGCATCTTCAGCGGCAATTGCAAGGGTATATACGCCATCTGGTGCAGTAACACCAGTAGTAGTTTTACCGTCCCATACAAATTCATGTACGCCAGCGGTAGTTTGATAAATTGGAATACTAGCAATTAAAGTGCCGTCAGAAGCAAATATATTACCCACACCAGATTGAATATCAACATCATGTGCATAAAGAATTTGCGATACTTCACCATCTTGAACAGATACGTTCCAACCACGTGCTGAAACATCACGTCCGATAAGGCTTGCAGCGGAAAGAGTCATTTGTTTTTGCTGTTCTGTTACTAAATTTTCCATGCTTGTATTTAGGTTCATCATTTGTTCTAATGATGTAAATTGAGCTAATTGAGCAACAAATTCTGTATCTGATGATGGTTCTAAAGGATCTTGATATTGAAACTGTGTAACAAGAAGTAGTAAAAAAGCTTCTTTATCTAATTCTTCACCCTTACCAACAAGAGAATTGTTCGCATTAAAATTAGGAATTTGACTTGTAGAGGTTAGTGCTGACATAATATGCCCCTTTGTTTATACGGTATATAAGTCTGTAACTCACTAATTTATAAAACTAAATTTTAAGCTAACAGATTTATAGAAGAACTTGTGTCAAAAACATAGTTTTCTTCTTCTACCATGCCATTATCAAGCAAGTTTTGTGCCAAATCTTGCTCGTTTTCGCCTATGCCTTCAACTGATGTTTCAGAGGTGAAATCACGCCCAAGAGTTCTTAATTTGCTAAGGTCATTTAATTGACTATTTAGCTGTTCATAGGCTTGCTGTGAATTGCCTTCTTGCCCAAAGCTTTGTTCTTGCTGAGCATCTGCAAGCATACTACTTGAACTATCGTTTGAAGATTTTAGTTCAACTTCAACTTTATCAAGCTTTACGCCTTGTTCAGCAAGTTCTGCTTTTAGGGCGTCAATTTGCTTGTTAATCATGCTCATAGTTTCAATTTTTTCTGGCTGAATTAGTGCGGACATTTCGCCATTTTTCATGGTAAGAACAATATTTAATGCACCAAGTTCAACTGGATTTAGCTTTACTTCAAGAGTAGTAATATTTTTCTTTGTTGCTGTAAGAATTGAGTTTTCTAACTGGCTAAATACATTTTGTGCATTTTGTGTTGAGGTTAAATTTGAAGTATTTCCAGCTTTATCTGCTTGAATATTGCCTAAGAAAGAAGCAAAAGTTATGTTGCTGTCTTTTTTAGAGCTACCTTCTTCTCTATTATTTGAAGAAGTATCTGCATTTCTTAAATCCATTGCTGATTTTAGAGAATCTGCCATTGATTGTGGGCCATGTTTTGCTAAAGAACTTTTTATATCTTTTTCATTTATGGAATCTTTAATAGATAGCTCAGCCATCATTGCATCTAATGTTTTATCACCAGATAATGTATTATGCCTTAGCCCATCAACTACATTCGTAATTAGGTTATGTTCCATAAGTTTACGGGTAACTTCGCTTTGCTTATCGCCTGCATTTTGAGCTGATAATGCGGCATTCAAGCGTTCTTGTACCATATCTTCAACACTTGCTACTTCGCTAGAAAAAGCGTTTGAAAAATCGCCAAAGCTTTTTTCTTGCTTTGCTAAATCTTGGCGAACACCTGCAAATAGCATGTTAAAAGCTTCTTTATCTACAGTAACATTTTGAGCATCGCCAAAGAAAGATAATACTTTAGCTTGCTGTTCTTTAGACATTTGCATGCTTGCCATTAATGCTTTCATTTCATCTTTTGAGAAAGTCATTTGTGCATTTTTGTCTATAGCATTTGCAATACTATCAAGTGCATTTGTTGGGTTTGATGTTTGTAGCTGGCTTGCTATATCTTTTGCTATTTGTGAATCAGCTGTAAATTTTTGTGCAAAAGAGAGTAAATCTTCTTTTTGACGAAGAGTTAATTCTTTATCTACACCAAAAATTGTGCCTGCTGCTAATGCTTGTAATTCATTTGCACTTATACCATTTACATTATTTGCGGCATCTTTCATAGCGTTAAACACATTGCTTTCGTTGAAGCCTGCTTCTTTCATTTTTGCAATAAGTGCATTAACTTCATCTAGGTTAAATCTTAATTCATCTTCGGAAATATTTGCCCCATCTGCCATGCCATAAGGAGAAAGGAAATTCATAATATCTGTATTTAAGGCATTTTCTTCCGCTTCTTTGTCTTTGTCTAAACCGTAGGCATGCTCGGAAAAGGCAGCTAGAATATCTTCGCCACTAATGCCATTTATAGAGGATTTTTCAAATTCAGACATATATTCTTCAAGAGTTAGCTCTCTATCAGAAAACATGTTCTCATCAGCATTAAATGAATTTTTTGCCATAAGATCAGATTTATTCTGTGCAAGAATATCTTCAAATGACTTTCCATTTTGCAAATCTAAAACATTCCTAAAGCTATTTTCAACACTGGTACGTGCGTTTGAAGCATTTTGGTTTATGTTAGATGCTAATTCTAATGTAAAATCTAGGTAACTCATAGTGTTCTCCTCTTGCTATTGTGAAGCAAGATATGTGCCAAGGAAAAAGGGGAATATATTGCACAAAAAACGGAGTAACTTTTACATTGCTCCGTTTTTATACTCTTTATGCTTTTCTTATTCTTCTAGGGCAATGTTTCCAACTGCTTGAAGTCTTATATCAACTGGAATTTCTGCTTGAGATAACACCGGCATATTTGGAATAAATCTACCTACTAAATTCGCTAAGTGTGGGCGTACAACAGGGGTTACAAGTAAAACTGCTTGCCCGTCTTGTAATACCATATTATCAACAGTTGCATTTATTGTATTGATAAGTTTTTGTGCTGAAATTGGGTTCATTGAAAGGTATGAACCTGTATCAGTTTGGCGAATAGATTCTTGCACAGCTCTATCTGTTTGCGGGTCAAGGGTTAGAACATTTAGAACGCCTTTAGAATCCATATATTGTTTTACAATACCGCGTGAAAGTTTTTCGCGTACAAATTCAATAAGATATTCAGGATTTTTTGTTACTTGTCCTTGGTCGGCTAAAGTTTCAGTTATGGTTAGCATATCACGGATAGATACATTTTCATTTACTAATGATTGTAATACTTTTTGAATTACACCAAGCCCCAATGTATTAGGTACTAAATCTTCAACTGCTTTAGGTGAACGTTTTGCTAAAGTATCTAGTAGAGCTTGTACTTCTTGCCTGCCTAAAAATTCAGGTAAATGTCTTCTTAGGGTTTCAGTTAGGTGAGTTGCAATTACAGTTGCAGGGTCTACCACTGTATAGCCCGCAAATAGTGCCGCTTCTCTTTGACTTTCAGGAATCCAAAGTGCAGGTAGGTTGAAAGCAGGTTCACGAGTTTCAATACCTTCAAGCTTTTGTGTTGCATTACCTGGGTCCATTGCTAAGAAGTGATCTACTAAAATTTCAGCACTTGCTACTTGGTTACCTTTTATTAGAAGTGAGTATTGACCAGGTTTTAGCTGTAAATTATCGCGTAAGTGTAATGATGGAATAACCACACCCATATCAAGTGCAAACTGACGGCGAATTGAACGAATACGACCAAGTAAATTACCATTTTGACTTTCATCAACAAGTGGAATTAGTCCATAACCAACTTCAAGTTCAAGCACATCAAGCGGTAATAAGTTTTGTACTTCTTCAGGAGTTTCAGGCTTGCCAGATTTACCAACAGGCTGTCCATCAGCACCCTTTTTAGCAGGAGCAGCTTTTTCTTGTAAACGGTTCTTTTCGCGATTTTCCATATTTCTAGCAATAAAGAATAAAGCAACAGCAAAAACTAAGAAAGGCATTGTAGGTAAACCAGGTACAAGAGCAAATACAAATAAAATACCAGAAACAAGACGTAAAACTTTAGTGTTATAAGTAAGCTGACTAAAGAATTCTTCGCCCATTTTCGCATCAGCACCAGCACGCGAAACAATTAAACCAGCTGAAACAGATATAATAATAGATGGCACAGTAGAAACAAGACCATCACCAATTGATAATAGCGAGAAAGTAGCTAAAGCTTCACCAAAAGGCATATCATATTGTAAAATACCAATTAATATACCACCAACAAGGTTGATAGCTGTAATAATAATACCCGCAGTTACATCACCCTGTACGAATTTACCAGCACCGTCCATCGCACCATAGAAGTCGCCTTCACGACGTAAAGCAACACGACGTTCAGTTGCTTCTTTTTCATCAATTAAGCCAGCATTTAAATCTGCCTCGATAGCCATTTGCTTACCAGGCATAGCATCCAAGGTAAAACGTGCAGCAACTTCAGCAA
>CAYJFV010000003.1:16760-26762 GCA_964369275.1 uncultured Desulfovibrionaceae bacterium | reverse complement strand
ACGTTCGATTTTAATTTTTAATCCATTACTTACGGCAAGTTCTTTGTTGCTTTCGTTTGCCATTATAAGACTATCAGCTTTAAAAAGAATTTCTGCTTGTGGGTGGCTTTCATACGCAAGAAAAAGAGCTTTTAATATTCTTAATCGTAGCGATTTTTCTTCCGCTTTAAACTTTTTCCTATCTAGCGTATATGTAGATAAATCATTAGGAAGATATGATATTATTTGCTTTTTCCAATATTCTTTGTCGCACTGGGCTTGCTTCCAATTATTTTTTACTTGCTTTAAATAATTAGGATTTTCTTCTAGCAATAAAGGTAAAATATTATTACGTACTCGGTTACGCATATAATCATTTGAATTATTTGAATTATCTTCAACCCATTCAATTTTCCATTCTTGCACGAAGTTTTTTAGCACTTCTTTTTCCGTGCAAAGAAAGGGGCGAAGAAGCTTGCGTTTTTCATCATACGCTTGCATGCCTAGGCTCTCTTCTAAGCCTGTTCCTCGAATTTGCCTCATTAAAGCATCTTCTGCTAAGTCATTTAGGTGATGCCCTAGTGCAATTATATCAAAGTTTCTTGCTTCACACTCTGCATTATAATGGGTATAACGCACAATTCTTGCACTTTCTTCAATGCCTTTTTTCCATTCTTTCGATAAAGCCTTTACATCTTCTTTTATTATTTTGCATGAAATTTCAAATTCTTTACAAAGATTTTCTACATGTAAAGCTTCTTTTGTAGATTCTGCACGCAAGCAATGGTCAATATGCACTGCAAAAAGTTCTAGTTTGTACTTTGAACGCAAAGAAGCTAAAAAAAGTAATAGAGCAGTGCTATCTACCCCGCCCGATAGCCCAATAATAATTTTTTTTGAACTAAGCTCAAAACCTAATTCATCTACAAATTGCTTAATGTGCAAGCAGCTATGAGCTGCCTTAGGGGGAATATCTTGTAAACGCACATTAGCCATATTGCTTACGCCACTCATCAAGAAACAAAATTGAAGCCTCTAAAGGTTCAAGCGGCTTTCTAACTTGCTTAATTGCATTTACAACATCAGTAAGGTTTGCACTTGCTGGTAAATTATATTGTTTAATTAATGTTACAAGTTCTTTTTGAAAATCTTCTGGCATATCACTAAAATAATTTTCTTCCTCACTTCTTGGAGCAAGATTTTTAGAAATAATATCAACAACTTCTTGCATTCTTGCTTGGTAACTATGCTTTGTATGAACTTTTTCTACAGCTCTTTTAGTAATGGCTTCACGCTCTTCAGGATTTTTTATATAATAAGCAATTAAATCATGTACTTCATCGAAGTTTGAAAAAGTTACTAATTCTTTATTTTCGCCCTCTAATTCGAATAATTCAGGCATTAAAGCTCTTTTATCTACTAATTGGAAAGCCCCCATTGAAGCCAGTTCAAAGGTGCGAGGGTTCACGAAATCACCCATTTGGTTATCTTCATTTTTTACACTTGAATGAAGATTGAGATTAATTTTTGTTGCATTATAAATCTTTACCGAAGCTTCTGGGCTTACTCTTGCCCCTTTATCTTGCACGAAGGGTTCTAGTATGGAATCACCCTCCCAGTCAGAACCCCATATTTTGAAATTATAGGAAAGTAGCTTTTTAAATTCTCTTCTTCTATTTGGATAGCCTGCCCCTAAAAATGCTACATCTGCCCCGTATTTTACTTTTTCAACCTCGGCTAAAGGCATTTTTTTATGAAAATTTGGAAGTGCTGCTAAAGGCAAATAATGGGCGTTTGTATGCCCACCCTCAGCTAAAAGGCTTAAAAATGGCTCTTTTTGAATAACAAAGAAGTATGAATATAAATTTGCATACGCACGCCAATAAGTGAACAAGGTATAATCTTCTACAAACCACATAGCTGTTGGAATTTTATCACGCTCGAACCTTTTTAATACGCCAAGACTTAGCGGTGCTTGTGCCATTGCAAAAACAAAATCAGGGGCGAACTGTTCCGCTTTTGCATACACTGCTTCTGATAGTAAATTAGTAAAAGTATTCACTAAAAAGCTATTACGTTCAGCCGATACACCTAAAGATTGTAAGCTTACATAGGCTTCATGGAAACTTGGCGAATCAAAAACTTCAACTATATGCCCTAAATCTCTAAGGGCTTGCACACAATACTGCCCAATTGGCAATGAACCACCATAACAGGGTAATACGAATAATATTCTTAAAGCTTTTGACATACGCTTTCCTATAAAGAATTTTTTGGGTAAACCATTGAAATATTATCAAACATTTGGCTTGCTAAATTTTGCACTGCCTCGTTATGGGGCATACTTACTTTATTACTATGATATTCATATAATAATTTACGCAACATTTTAGCCTTTGTGCGTTCAAGTTCTACGCCCTCTACCAAGGAATAATCTAAGCCAACTTCATCAAAAGAACTTTCAAGTATGCTGAAATTTTCTATAACTTTTTGCGTTTTAGCTTTTGCAAGACGTGCAAGCAAAGCTGGTGCAGAAAAAACTTCATGGCAAATTGTTTTATTACAAGGCTTTGCTTCTGCACAAGGGGCACAGGTCATGCTTTCGTTTAATGTTACCACAGCAGATTTTGAAGTGTTTGGGTGGGCTTGAATACAAACATGCCCTTCGCCATAAGCACCAGTTTCAAAGCACCAAGCAGAAGAGCAGAAAAATGATAAGGTAGGCACACCTTGAAATGCGGCACAGTGCAAAGCACCCGTATCTGGCGAAAGCAGTAAATCGCAATCTTTTATTTCTTTAAATAGTTCTTGTATATTTGTTTTACCTATTAAATTTTTAACTAAAGCCTGTACTTTAGGTGGCAATTTTACAAGAAATTGTTCAGCTAAATTTTGCTCTTTTGCTGTTCCTAGTATATGAAATTCAACCTTTTCAAAACGGCTTGCAAGCACGTTTACTATTTGTGCCATTGCCAAAACTGGAACTGCTCGCCTTGCGTTTTGCCCTGAAAGCACAACACCAATTCTAAAATTACCCCTGCCCTCTTGCCATTTTTTCATACCTGCTAAAGCTGATGGATTTACAAGATTAGGTTCAATAACTTCATCTGCAAAATATGCCCAATAGTCAATTAAATGAAGTGGCGCTTGAAACCTATTCTGAGCCGATAAAAATGCAAAACGTGACCATTCAAAGCGTAGCTCTTGTCCATTTTTAACTGAATAGCCAAAAACCTGCTCTTCCTCAAATAACCTAGCTATTGCATAGGAAAGTGGTGTTGCATTCATAGTGTAAACACTATCAAAATTTTGTGCTTGTATATAGTCAAAACTTTTTTGCGTATTTACAAAAACATCGGCTTTATTTGCATTAAAGGCTTCTAGTGGAATTACTTCAATATCTGGGTAGGCACAATTAGCTATTGATAATTGACTTTTATCAACGCATAAAGCTACTTCGCCCTTTAATTGCAAACTTTTAATAAGCCTACGAGATTGAAGTATATCCCCAAAACGGGCAAGCTGTACTACTAATTGTTTTTGCATACTTCCCCAAAACTACACAAATATATTATGAATATTGTGATTCTTCTTCTTTTACTATTTGAAATGCTTTATTATATTTAATTGTTCCTGGCACACCCCAATATTTTACAACACCAGCAACTGTGCAAGGTAAAAGTTCTTCAACATCAGTATCAAGCACAATAATATCGCCTTTTTTCAAGCGTAACAATTGGTTACTTGTAATTTGAGCCTCGCCCATTTTTATGCGTAATTCTAGTGGAGTTTCCATTAATCTATCTTTCAAACGTGAAACCCAAGTATGGTCAATTTCTAAACGCTCTGTTTGGAAAGAAGCATGTAATTTCGAGCGTATAGGTTCAATTGTAGCATAAGGCAAGCATATTGTCATTGAACCAATAGAAGCATCAAGTTCAACTTCAAAGTTGATTACTACAACAACATCAGAAGGTGGAACAATAGCGGCAAATTGTGGGTTAATTTCACTTCTTACCATTTCAAGCTTAACATCATGTACTGGTCGCCATGATTCTTCAAGCTTTTCAAGCACAATTTGCATAACTTTGTCGATGATGGCTTGCTCTATTCTGGTAAATTCACGCCCTTCTACCTTTGGTTGAGCCCCTTGACCGCCAAAAACATTTTCTACAAGAGCAAAAACAAGCCTTGCATCAATAATCATAATCGCGTTGCCGCGAAGCGGTTCCATTTTGTAAATATTAATTGAAGTTGGCACAGGTAAAGCACGCAAAAAGTCGCCAAACTTTGTCATATCAATAGAAATAGGGTTCAGTTCTACACGCTTACGAACAATATTTGTTAAAGCATTTGTGCAAAGCCTTGCAAACCTATCGTTCACAATTTCAAGAACAGGCATACGCCCACGTATAATACGATCCTGATTGGCAAGATCAAAAGCTACAATGTCTCCATCGTCTTCTGGCATATCGGTTTCAGTATCAATATCGCCACCAGCTAGACCACGTAAGAGTGCATCTACTTCACTTTGATCAAGAACTTTGTTCATATATAACCCCGTTACTACGTTAATGACATAATGTTATGTTTAAGTCTTATACGGCACTTTTCCCATTATCTATTATGTCAACACAATAAATTTAGTCTTTTTTTATATACTGGTCAAGTGTTTACATATAAAAGATTTTACCAATTTATGCATGCTGTATCTCATTTTTTTGACACATTTTTTAGCTTGTCACCTAGAAAAAGATTTTGTATATTGCCTTTATGAAAATTAGAAACTTGCAACATGAACAAAGCCTTATTCTAACAAAACAAGAAAAAGAAAGTACCCTTCTTCAAATTTTGTGGCTAAATAACATCAAGCATAACAGCGTGTTATGCTCTGGCGTAGGAAAATGTGGCAAGTGTAAAATTCGCTATATTTCCCCTGCACCTCCCCCCACGAAAGATGAAGAGCTTCTTCTTACACAAGAAGAAATTGACACTAACATACGCCTATCATGCAAGCATAATGCCAAAAATGATTCCGATAATGAAATTTGTATAGAATTGCTTTCATTTTATTTCAACGAAAAGCCAAAAAATATAGATAATACAAACCAAGACAAAAAATATTCACTCGCTATAGATTTTGGCACAACAAGCATGGAATATGCTTTTATACATAACACTGTTACCCTTGAGCAAAATAGTGTGCTAAACCCAATGCAAGGCATTGGAAGCGAAGTAATGGAGCGAATTTTATTCGCCCTATCAATAAATAATCCAAAAATTTTACAAGAAAGAGTATGGATTTTTATGGAAGATATTATTTATAAGCATGGCTATTCGCCTAAGAATATTGAACAAATTTCTTTTTCTGCAAATACTGCAATGACTTATCTTGCATTTGGAATTGAAGCAAATTCACTTGGCTATGCACCATATTCATTATCTTTTAACGGTGGAAAAAACATAGAATTACAGGATTTTACAAATTTACCGCCTGTGTATATTCCGCCACTTCTTGCCCCTTTTGTTGGCGGTGATATTTCAGCAGGTTTATATGCTTTAGAAAAAACAAATGCTATTTCATACCCTTATATGTTTATTGATATGGGAACTAATGCTGAGTTTGCCCTTGTACTTTCTAAAGACACTGCCCTTATTGCTTCTGTTCCGCTTGGGCCAAGCCTTGAGGGAATTGGACTTAGTTTTGGTACAATTGCAAGTGCTAACAGTATAATAGACTTCAACCTTAGTCCTAAAGGTTTAGAATATTTATTCCTTGATAATAGCAATAAAGTAGATAGTAATGAAGTAGACGGTATTTGTGGTGTTGCCTATCTGCATTTATTAAGCATATTAAAAAATGTAGGGCTTTTGCTTGAAGATGGGCAATTTAATAAAAATCTTCAAATACTTACACCATTAGCAAAAAAAATTGCACATTTTTCACAAATTAATGGTATTGATATTTTACAGCTTGCTTTCAATTTTTATTTATCTACTAGCGATATTGAAAGTATTTTAAAGGTAAAATCTGCCTTTATTAGTGCTTTTGATATGCTATTAGAAGAAGCTGGTATAGCTTTACAATCGTTAGATAAAGTTTACCTAGCAGGCACTTTTGGAAAATATATTAATGGCGAAGCTCTTACAAATTTAGGTTTTCTACCAAAAACCACCTTGCATAAAATCCAGCAAGTAGGTAATACTTCACTTGAGGGTGCAAAACTATTAATAAACCCACAAGCACAAAATAACATAAGCACTATGTTTAAAAATTATAGGCACATTGAATTAGCCGATAAAGCCGAATTTCAAAATTTTTATATAGATAATTTCAATTTCAAAACAAGATAATTTATAACTAGCACAGAGGCACGCATGCTCCCACAAAAAGCAATTAAAAGTAAGAAAAAAGGAAAAACTCCTTTTTGGCAACAACCAAGTACCGAGCAATTAAGCCAAGAATACGCTGCCGACCAAGCCGCACGCAAGATTTCACAAACAGAAACAAAAAAAATAAAAAGAAAACAAGGTATTCAAACTTCAAACGAAGACCCTTTCTCTGCACGCGAAGAAAGAAAAAGTTTTGACAAAAACGAGCCAAAGCAAAGCAGAAATTCAGCACCACCTCAAAAAAATTATGACAAATGAAAAAAAGACTTTGATAGCTACCAACAAGCAAAATCAAGCACTAAGTACGATAATACAAAAAGCTATAAAAATACTAAGCCTTATAAAAATTCCTTTATTTCACACGATTACACCCCACTTTTCACCCCTGCTAACGACTTTACACAAACAGCTTTAGTTGCATTAGAAAATGCAGTTCATCAAGTTGTAAAGCAAACAAGTTCGCAAAAAAAGGCTTTGCGTGGTGATATTATAGAACTATCTCACCTTCTTACAAGTGAAAGAACTGAACTAAGCACCCCATATTGGACAATGCCCTCACTTATGGCTGCCTATTTGAATTTCTTTATGCCGTGGAACGTAGTAAGGTTATGCCAACTTCTACCAAGCCTAGATATGCCAAAAGTAGACGATTTTGATTATGTGCTTGACCTTGGTTCTGGGCCAATAACTTGCATTATAGCTTTATGGATTGCCCGCCCTGACTACAGAGCAAAAAGATTAAACATAATAGCTACTGATGTTGTTTCAAAACCCATGGAGCTTGGCTTAGAAGTTTTTAAAGCCCTTGCAAAACTTTTAAATGAGCCATTAAACTGGAATATTGAACTGCATAGACAAAGCTTTACTACAGCCCTTGATAGACATTCTACAAAGTTGAAATCTAAAGCAAAAGTTATAATTTCTGCTAATATTTTAAATGAAGTTGAAAGCCGCCAAAAGCTACAAAACGAAGCCCTACGCGAAATTTTTTCAGCCTATTCTTATTCAGTACGCCGTAACTTACACGAAGAGGGAACGTATTTAGCTATAGAACCAGGTACAAGACAAGGTGGTAGATTAGTAACCTTACTACGTGAAGAGGGCTTAGACAACGGCTTAGCCGCACATGCCCCTTGCACGCATAACGAGCCTTGCCCTTTCCAAGAAAACAAGCGAATTTCTTCATGGTGCCACATGCAATGCCCTGCACACGCCCCTACATGGTTGAAAGATTTAGCCTATAACTCAAATTTCCGCCGAAGAACACTTTCTCTTTCTTTTGTGCAGCTAAAAACCTACCAAAAAAGATTTAAGCCAAATTGTGCTAGAATTGTTTCTAACCCTTTTGAAGTTCCACAATATGGCTCTAGTCAATATGTATGCTCAGAGCATGGGCTTGGAATGCTTGTTCAAGAAAAGAATGACTACAAATCACCTAGTATCGAAATTCCACACTCCTCAATGGTACAAATAGCCCCCACCAATAAGATTGATAGAAAATCACAAGCATTTATTGCGTATTTAGATTAAGTATGTTGACTTAATAGTAAGTAGAACGATTTTATTTTTCTTTTTTTGACTCCGTCGGCTTAGGGACGGACAGTCCCTAAGAACCCACGTCATCAATAAAGCCCTTGAAAAATGCAAGCATTTCTCAAGGGCTTTATTTCTTCCTTTCATGCAAACTGAATATTTGCTCTACTTACCTTTTCGTGGCTAAGGTGAATAATGGAAGTTGGACTAGAAAATGGTAGCCTCTATAATCGGTAGAATGTGCAACACTTGCTAACGCAAGTGAGGTAGTTTTCTAATTTCTTTCAATAATTTTTCACTTGCGATAGCAAGTGCTGCACACATTGACTTTTGAACTTGACTACCATTTCCTAGTCCAACTTCCATTAATAGCCTTAGTCACGAAAATTTATGTAGTAAATTAATTTTATAGCACACTCCAAAAATATCAAAAGCTGATTTATGCTGAACATAGTTCAGTAGAAATCAGCTTTTGATATTTTTGTATTAGGGATTCTAAAGGGACTTAGTTCCTTTAGCCCTCGGAGAGAAAAAAAAAATTAGTATGATACTATAATTTTGAATAGCGTGATAATATACCTATATTAATATAGATGTATAAAAACTATTTTACATAAATGCGGTTTAGTTCATCCCAGTAAGGGTCGTTTTGAAGTTTTTTGTAGCCTTCGTCGATCATTTTTCTTAGTTCAACATCTTCTTTACGAGTAGCAACGCCGAAGGTTTCTTCAGGGCCAAATGTGCCGATAACTTGAATTTTTTTGCCTTTAGCTATTGCATCATTAGCAGGGAAAGAGTCCATAGCAGCGGCATCTAGTCTACCATTAATTAAGTCTTCAATTGCAAGAGGTGCTGAATCGTAGTAACGAAGAGTATATTTTAGGTTTTCATCAATTTTCTTTTGGTCAAGAGTAGTGTGCTCGGTTGTACCACGTTGAACACCGATGCGGGTTTTACCGTTGAAAGTTTCATCAACAGTAAGTTTAGTACCTTCTTTACCAACTAAAACAGTAGCAAAAGTCCAGTAAGGGTCGGTGAAAGCAACTTGAGCTTCGCGTTCAGGTGAAATACTCATACCAGAAGCGATTAAGTCTATTTTTTTAGAAAGAAGTGATGGAATAATTCCGTCCCAATCCATTGGTTGGTGCACTACTTTGAAGCCCATTTCTTTTGCAATCCAGTCAATTGCTTTAACGTCGAAGCCATCAGGTTCACCTTTTTCATTTACATAACCAAAAGGTGGGTAGTTAGCATCAATGCCGTTAATGTAGGTTTTTTCAGCCTGTGCAGATACTGTAGTAGCAAGTACAAACACAAAAGCTAGAAGGTATTTTGCAAGTGATTTCATATTAAGCCCTCTTTTAAATTGATATGGCAACCACTTTAGCAAAAAAATAATAGCTTCGTCAAGAACAGATGTTTTATATTGAATTTTTATTTATAATGTTATAAAGTTACAAAAATTGCTTAAAATTTACGTAACAAATTATTATTAAAATGTAACAAAATGTAAACTATGTAACAAAGTTCTAAAAAAGACTTGCTTAAGTACAAATTTTAGAACATAAATAACCTAAGCTGTCATAATTATTTGACAGATACTTTTTGAGGAAAGAATTTTGTAATAAAACTTTTTGACGAGAGGTTTTTGCATAATTCAAATTCATAGAAGAGGGTATGTATAATTGGTATTCATAGCTCTGTTTTTTGAACATTATTAACAATAAAAGATTATAAGGAAGTTTTTAATGAAACGTATTATTACTCTTGCTTTAGCAGCTGGCTTAGTTGTAGCTGCAACCGCTCCAGTAGCACAAGCTGCTGATATCAACGTATCAGGTTACTTATTAACATCAGGTCAATATTATGATGACATGAACTTTAATGATGCAGGTGCTAACGGATTCAACATTAACTCACGTATTCAAGTAACAATGAAAGCAATTGCTTCTGAAAACCTTTATGGCCAATTAGAATACCGTGTACCTTCAACAGCTACTTGGGGTTCTGACTTAACAGCTGGCACATTTGGTTCTTCAATGTCACCAACTATCCGTAACGCTTTCATCGACTTTACATTACCAATGGCACCAGTAC
>CAYJFV010000003.1:0-16750 GCA_964369275.1 uncultured Desulfovibrionaceae bacterium | reverse complement strand
AATACCGTGTACCTTCAACAGCTACTTGGGGTACAGACTCAATGAGAGCTGCTGAATTTGGTTCTTTAATGACACCAACTATCCGTAACGCTTTCATCGACTTTACATTACCAATGGCACCAGTACACGCACGTATCGGTTATCAATACATAGATCTTCCAAAATACATGGGAACAGTAAACCCAATTCTTTCTGATATTGCACCAGCAGTTGTTGTTTCAGCTGACTTAGGTATGTTACAACCTACTGTTGCTTATGTTCGTGCTGGCGATAGCGGTGACGGTAGTGTACTAAAAGATAGTAATGATATTGATGCTGTAGCAGTAATGGTTCCAGTTGATATGGATATGTTCACAGTAACACCTTGGGCTGCTTTTGTAACAACTGACGGCACAACTGTTTCTGCTACTGCCTCAAAACCAAATCCTGATACTACAATAAATAGTATTACATCAGCTTACTGGCTTGGTGCTACATCAAAAATCAACCTTATTGAAAACGCTACTTTCGGTGTAGATTTCTTATACCAAGGTACTAACGTAAAAAACAGTGACAAAAATCAAACTGGTTTCTTATTAGATGCGTATGCTTCATACAGCCTAGATATGGCTACTATTGGTGCTGCATTCTGGTATGCTTCAGGTGCTGATAACAAAAATGAAACCTACCTTTCATCAATCAACTTTGGTACAGCTGGTTCATGGGGTATCTTTAACGGTACTGGTGCATTATGGTACGACCAAGGCCCTGCAACTTGGGGTGGTGCTAGAAACGCTGGTGGTCCTTTCGGGACTATGGGTCTAGCTTTAACTGTTTCAGACGTAAACGTTATTGATAACTTAAACTTAGGTGCACATATTATGTACTTAACAAGCACATCTGATACAAACAGCAAATACGGTAGCATGGTATTAGATGATGAAAATAACCCAACTACTGGTTATACTTTAGGTGATGATAGCTCTGCAATTGAAGTAGGTGCTTCAGCTGCTTACGCAATTTACGACGACTTAACAGCTTCAGTAAATGCTTACTACACAATTCCAATGGATATCTTAGCTCAAGAAGACAGTGCTTTCACTGGTGGTGTAACTCTTAAATACGCATTCTAATATTATTAGAATTTAGTATAGTTTTTCAAAAGCCCTTGCGTGCATTGCCCGCAAGGGCTTTTTTGTGTTGGGTGTTTTAAAAGTTTAAAGCCCATTTCTTTAATAAAGAAATGGGCTTTTGGTTATTATTAATAATATCCTACTGATTTAACGTAGGTTTACCTTTTATTTTATTATACATTGTTCCATAAATGCTACCAAGTTTAGAAGCAAGTGCTTTAATATCCTTTGCCGCATTACTTTCTGGGAAAGCTTGCATTATTGGTTTTTGTAAGCGAACAGAGTCCGTCAATTTACTGTCATACCTTACCACACCTAACAATACAGGTTTTACCTGCAAGAAGTTTTCGCATGCGGCACTTAGCCTATCGAACACTTCTTGTGCTTCTTTTTGGCTTGTGGCTTGGTTTACAATTACAAGAAATTCTTTAACATTCAAATTATTACTCAAAACTTTAATTAGTGCATAAGCGTCTGTTAGTGCTGTTGGTTCAGGTGTTAGCACTATAAGCTTAATTGCCGCCATAGCCGCAAAAAACTGTACATTCTCATGTATACCTGCACCAAGATCTAAAAAAAGCATTGAATTGCCTTCAAACACAGGTTCAATTTTATCTAGCAAATTTTTACGCGTTTCTTCTTGCATTTCAACAAGTTCAGTTATACCCGATGCCGCAGGAAGTAAAGATAACTTCTTATTCTCTTCATTCAAAATAGGCACAAGCACAGAATGAACGCTTTCATTATTATCAATTACATCTTGTAAGTTCTTTTCAGGGGCTATACCCAAAAGCACATCTAAATTTGCTAGCCCTAAATCTGCATCAAGTAATAAACTTGGGTATTCTAATTCTGCTAGTGCATACGCTAAATTTAGTGAAAGGTTACTTTTACCTACTCCGCCCTTTCCGCTCATCATTGCAATACTTAAAGTCACGTCTTTATTATTTGTAGTCATATATATCACCCTAATATCTAAGTAAGTTTTTAAGCTGGTTTTCCAAAAAAAAGAAAATGCTTTTCGTGTGCATGAACTATGCACTGAGCAAGCGGTTCATTAGACTTCTTATCAACTATAGCTTCAACCTGATTTGCCTTATCAAGCTTTGGTTCATATTCTTTAGTTTTTTGGTAAAGCGGTTCTAAAATATCATTCATATTTTCTAAGTCTACTTCAACTGCAAACCATTCTTTACTGCCTAAAGCTGAATAAATTTCATTCCAAGTGTCTTTATCAGTATATGGAATACAACGCATTACTGTTAAACAGCGTGTATTATCGGCACTACTTTGCACAGAACTTTTTACTAGTTCATCAAAGTGTGATAACTCTTTAGGTAAAGAAATTATATTTTTTGTCATTATTGTACTCCATTTTCATAAGCGAATAGCAAGTAATCGTTTATAAAAGAAATTATATTACCGTTTAAAACACTATCAACATCAGCATTTTGTGAATTAGTTCTATGGTCTTTTACAAGCCTATAGGGTTGCATTGTATATGTGCGTATTTGACTGCCAAAAGCAATTGCGTTTTTTTCTGCGTAATCAGCTTGTTTTAGGGCATCAACTTTTTTTCTTTCATGCTCATAAAGCCTTGCTTTTAGTAGCCTCATAGCAGAGTCTTTATTAGAATGTTGCGACTTATCGTTCTGACACTGAGCCACAATACCCGTTGGAATATGCGTAATACGCACAGCCGATTCCGTTTTATTTACATGCTGACCACCCGCACCAGAAGCACGGTATACATCAATTCGTAAATCGCTTTCTTGTATATCTATTTGAATATTATCGCCAACATCAGCTATAACATCTACTGATGCAAAGGAAGTATGACGTTTACCTGAAGAATCGAAGGGGGAAATTCTAATAAGCCTATGTATGCCCTTTTCAGATTTCAAAAATCCATAGGCATAAGCCCCAGAAATACGCATAGTAACGCTTTTTATTCCTGCTTCATCGCCTGGTAGATAGTCTACTATTTCAGCTTTATATTTTTTTAAATCTGCAAAACGAAGGTACATACGCTCTAGCATTTCAGCCCAATCTTGAGCTTCTGTTCCGCCTGCACCTGGGTGAATTTCTAAAAGAGCGTCTTTAGTATCGTCCTCGCCAGATAAAAGTAAAGCTAGTTCCATAGCTTGTATGCGTTCAGCTAATTGAGCAAGGCTAGTATCAAAAGCAAGAAGCAATTCTTCATCAAGTGAAGCTTCTATAGAATCTTCACAAAGGCAAAGCCAATCTTGTGAGTCTATATAAGATTTTTGCAAAGAAGAATATTGTTCAACATCTGCTTCTACAAGGCTTTTTTCACGCAGAATTGCAGTCATTTTTTCAGGCAAATTCCAAAGTTCAGGCTTTGCTAATTCTTCTTCAATTTTACTGAGCTTATTTTTTGCTCCTTCGTAGTCAAAGTCGCCCCCAGAGTGAAAGAAATTTCTCTTCACTAGCTTGGAATTTTGTTTTAAGCTCAATTAATTGTAGCATTATTTTTTTCTTCTTTTAATTCTATATTTTAAATCTATACTTGAGCGTAGAAGCATACACACAAAAACTATGAAAAGCAAGTTGAATACATAAGGCAGGTAAGGGAATAAATAATGATAGATAGTTTTTACATCTCTATACCCAATGTTACCAACTAAAGTAGCATCTTCAAATAATGAAGTTTGCGAAAGAATTTCACCATAAGGCGAAATAAAGGCTGTAATACCTGTATTGGTTGAACGTACCATATAGCGGTTTTGCTCTATAGCTCTTAGTAATGAAAGATCTAAGTGTTGCTTTGCCGCTGCACTGTAGCCATACCACGCGTCATTACTTATATTAACAAGAACTTGAGCCCCTTTTTCAACACTTTCTTGAGCAAGATAAGAAAAAATTGCTTCATAACAAATTAAAATTCCTAAACTATGCCCATTGTATTCTAAAGGAACTTGATATTTACCTGGTGTAAATGCCCCTAAGCCTGCAAATAAAAACTCAAAAGCTTTTAAATCTAAAAATGGCGGAATGTATTCACCAAAAGGAACAAGGTGTTGCTTAGAGTATACTTGCCCCAAGGCTAAAGAAATTGCTTCTGACTTTTGTTCAGGCTTTATTAAAAAAGCAGAATTGAATAATTGCAATTTACCCAAACCACGCCTATATGTCGCACCACCACTAATAATAGGTATTTGGTGCTTTTGGGTAAATTGTTTTAGCTTAGCATGAAATTCATTTTCATTTTGTAAATAAAATGGTAAAGCAGTTTCAGGGTATACTACTACATCAATTTCATCATGTACTCTTGCATTTACGGCATCGATAGAAAGTTTTAAATATTTATCTAGGGTTGTGGCTTGCATTTGTGGGTTCCACTTCAATTCTTGCGAAATATTACCCTGCACAAGTAAGTATGTTCCTGTAGCAACATTATCTTTTTCAATATCGCCCTGCATTCTTACAAAGCCAAAGCCAATAAGGGCTAATACACCAAGTAAAGAAAATGCTTGCACGCTTCGTTTTTTTGTAACTAAGCCCGCACCTAAAGAAGCATATAAGGCAGAAAGCCCCTCTAAGCCAATTAGGCTAGCCCCTTGCACAAGCATAGGAAATGCCGCTAAAGCTGGTGCAATTGCCATCCATGTAAAGCCACTTACAAACCATGCCCTTAACCACTCAAAAAAATACCAAGTTAAGAACATAAAAAGAACTTGCCAAAGTTCTGACTTGCCTCGCCCTTTATGTAACACACTAGCAATAACAGCAGTATAAACACCATTAGCCGCACCCATAGCAATTGGCACTGGAAGCGATAATAAAAGAGGAAAACCACCAAAAACATTAACAGGAACAACAAGCCAATACATACCAAGGCTTACGCCAAGTGTGCCAGTTAGCCAACCATATAAGAAAGCTTGCTTTGTTGAACTAGCCTCACGAGCAAGCAAAAATACTGCCGCAGGAAAGCCCATTACAAGCAAAGGAATATGAATTATTGGGTTTGCCGTACCTAAGAATAAAGATAAAGCACCAAGCAAAATTAATACTATTACTTTTTTATTTTCAGTAATTTTTTGAAAAATATCTCTTTTCACAGTTGCACTTTCTTCTTTATTATAGCTTTGCATACACAAGCTTGTAATTCATACTATTAATAAGGTAAAAATTAGCCTTTTAAAGCCTCAATGGCCATTGTTTTAGCTCCTTGATAATCGAATTTACCAGAGCCTAACATAGGTGCTTGTTTTACGTTTATTATTTTTTTCGGTGTCCAAAGTGCAGGTAAGCCTTTTTGAGCAAAGTAACTTGCTATTTGCGAAGTTGCAACTTCATAGTTTTCTATAATAAGCACAAGAACTTCACCTTTTTTATCATCAGGAACTGAAACTATACCATACACAACTTCATTCACTAAGCCGTCTAAAGCTTGCTCTACCGCGGTAAGAGAAACCATTTCACCGCCAATTTTTGCAAACCTTTTTGCACGGCCTTTAATAAAGATATATCTTTCACTATCTACTTCAACAATATCACCCGTATCATGCCAGCCCTCAAAAGGTGGTTCTAGCACACCGGGGTTAGAATGACGCATATAGCCTAGCATAATATTATCGCCACGAAGGCAAAGGCTGCCGCCAACCTCAATTCCCTCAACTGGTTCAAGCTTATATTCAACCCCAGGGAATAATTTACCCACACTTCTATCACGCGAATTTGCAGGCGTATTTACACTAAGAACTGGTGAAGTTTCAGTAACCCCATAGCCCTCTAAGATTTTAACGCCGTAGGTTTCTTTATATATTTTTGCAGTTGCTTCACGTAATTTTTCTGCACCTGCAACCATATAACGCATATTGAAAAATTCAAATGGTTTACCATATCTTGCATAGCCTGAAAAGAAGGTATCCGTTCCGCAAAGGAAAGTTGAATGTGACTCATAGAAAAGCTGAGGCACTATACGATAATGCAAAGGTGATGGATACATAAACACAGGTATACCACGTAATAAAGGTAAGAAAGTACCCACTGTTAGCCCAAAAGTATGGAACATTGGCAAACATGAAAAGAACTTATCGGCAGAGGTTACATACACGCTAGCAAGCGTTTGTTCATGGTTTGCCATTACATTTATGTGCGACATTAAAACAGCTTTTGGCATACCCTCTGAACCAGAAGTAAACAAAACTGCACACGCTTCCTTCGGGTCTATTTTTTCAATTTTCAAGAAAAGTGTATTATAAACAGCTTTTAGCTTTGTTCCAAGCGATACTGCTTTAGATACATCTTCAAGATAAATCATACGTACACCATCATTGATTAAAGCTTCTTCTAAGCTTTTTAGTTCAGCTAATTCAATGAATTTACGTGAAGTAACAACTGTTTTTAATTGCACAGTTTGCCCAGCAACAACAACAGGGCGAATACCTGCACTAAAGTTAAGCATTACAGGTATATGCTTTGTCATTTGCATTCCCATAAAGGCAACAATAGCCGCAAGCGAGTTTGGAAGCATAAAACCAACATATTTTTCATCAGGGTAAAGCTTATGCAATGTCCAACCAAGAGCTTGCCCTTTTAAGAAAATATTTTTATACGAAATTGAATTTCCGTCTTGGTCTTCACCAATAATTTTTGACTTACCGTGAACCTTAATTGCTTCTGCAAAAGCTTGTACCACACTTTTGTTAGTATCTGCTGAGCGAAAACGTAGGTCAAGCATTAGGGCATGCAAATCAGAAGCAAGGGCTTTTCTTCTTGCTTTATTTGAAATGCCGTCTTTTTCTTCAATTTTTTGCGGTTCAAGTATGGTTAATGATATCTTAGGAAATCTTTTTAAATTTGCTTTATGCTGAAAGTATGAATAGGAAGAATAATCAGCCCCATCTATACGCACAGGCAGTAAAGTAGCTTTTGTTTTAGCAACAATTACAGCTGTTGCTTCATAAATTCGCATAAGTTGAGGGTCTACATAGAATTGTACATCGTGGAATACCATACAATGCGAATTTTCTTCTAATGCATTTATTATTTCTTTTGTAGAGTTTGGAGAGCTAAAGTCTACCTCAATTACTTTTGCAACAGCACGCATTGGTTTAATGTAAGATCTATTTGCAATTTCTTTATTAACAATAAAAGTCATGTCTGCAGGAATAGAGGTTGCAAGCAATAAAGGGTCTAATAAAGAGGAAGGGTTTATAACATAAAGCACTTTATCGCCCGCGTTATGAAAGTTTTCTAAACCACTTACTTTAACACGGTAGCGTAGCTTCAATAGCAATTGCAATATTTTCTTTTTTATCATAAGCTTTCCAAATATTTATTCTTTTGGACAGCGATTTTACACAACAATCTATAACAGTTTAATCAACTCTACTTATGCTATAGTTGAGCATTTCTTATACGCTCTAGCCTTTTTTGTTGCATTTCTTCTCTTGCGGCTTTTGCATCTGCCACCATTTTATCACGCCTTTTTTCAAAAACTAATGTAGCTCTGATTGAGGCAACGCCAAGCGAAGAAACACCAATAACAATAAGCAGTGTTTTTTGCAAATCCCAAAAATTTTGTGCCATAAGCTTTTGCAACCAGCCAAGCCCAATACTTGAACCAAACAAAGTTATAACTATGACTAATAACAAGGCTATTGCTAACAACCCTGCCCCTAACCATATAAAAGTTTTCAGAAAAATTAAACCATATAGTGTAGAATCACGTACAGTCCTAATAAATTTTAGTTTATTTTTCAATCTTGTCAAGAGCTCAGTTATGCTAATAACCGATTTTTGTGCCTGATTGAAAGGTTCAGGCATATCAAAGTTTGCACCAAAAGCCCAGTTTAGCAAACCAGCACACTCGTTAAAGTCTTTATTAAAGTCTATTAACGTACGTGGAAAAGGAAACCACGAAGCTTCATCACGAATAATTTCAAGCTCCGTTAGATATGCTTTATATTTCTTTTTAATATTTGATATTTCAATTCTCTTCAATTGATTAAATTGCTCTTCAATAATTGGACGAAACTTCGTAATATTACTGCTTGCAAGGAAGTTTTGTACAGAAATACCACGTATAAGCTCTTCTAATTTTGTGCGTATTGCTAAAGCTACATAATGATCATCTTCAGGAAACCATTGGTTTACTTCTTCTAAAAGCTTATGCAATGCATCTTGTTCAAGAGCAGAAAATTTTAGAGAATCTGCCCAGAGTGGGTACAGTGCAGTAAGTAAAATTAGTTGACCGCGTTCAAATTCAGGGTCTAAAATTACACGGTTAAATAAAGTTGGGTTTGCTTGAATTTCTTCAATAAGTTCAGGTAATATTTCATCTACCTTGGCAAGCTTCACCTTACATACATATTTCCTGTAATGTGGTTCATACCATTCAGGAAGAAGTTTTTTTGTGTCATCATAAAGATCATAGGCTTCTTTATATTTTCCTGTAATCTCTAATAGCCTTGCTTGTAAAAAGAAATGCCATGCTTGGTGCAAAATAGAACTACAATTCGATTCTGCGGCACGCCAATATGCCATGGCTTTATCATAATCGCCACGTTCAAGTGCTACAAAACCTAGTAAAGATTTTATTTTCCAATCTCTTTGATGATCAGCTGCTGTTTGCAAAGCATTTTTTTCAAATAAAAGTAATTCTTCTTGTCTTACACTTATAAAATTTGTTAAAAGCTTCCAAGCGGGGCTGTCATCTTTCGAATAACTAGGTATAACGGATGAGTTAATATTCTTATCAAATAACTGCCAAATTCTTTCAATAGCCCTAACTTGTATAGCCGAATTTGTTTGAAAAATGGCTTCTAAAACTCTTTTCTCTGTATCATCACCATTTAATAACTCCGTGTATTTAGCTGACCCAGATTGAGAAATACTCATTTCTATATTTCTAAAAGCAAGGTTTAAGCTATCAATATCTAAGTCATTGAAGTTTTGCCAAAAATCAAACTCAGATTCTTTCAAAGTTCTTGTAGGACATTTTGCTGGAGCATGAGATTTTATACCACAATAAAAACATGGCACATCAGAACCAGTTACAAATTGACCAGGCAAAAGAATAGGCACTTTAGTTGCAAACAAATCTCGCGAACTTAAAGTAACTGAACACATATTGTCGATAGAGCTTGTTCCACTTGTAAAATACATGTCCTGCACGCTAAAATCAGAGCCAAGAGGATATGCATTTCTATAGCTCATGTGCATTAAATCTGGGCTTATTCTATCCCATTTAATAGGTAATTTTAATGGCAAATCGTTACTAAAGTTCAAACCCTTTCTATCTACAACAACATTTACACATGGCCAATAATCACCAGAGCGATTGTCTTTTAGATTGAATATTGACGATAGTATGTCGTCTGTCCATGTTTTTAGCTGAGAAAAATGGTCAAGAAAAATAATCAAAAAAGTTTCGTGTAAACTATATTTGAGCTTATTTTTTTCAATAATACCCTCAAACATAGCAAACATAGAACGCCAACCTTGCTGGAATTGCTTATCAAAAGGGCTTCCTAAAGGGTGAATTATCGCATACCAGCCTGCTGGTGAATTATAGGGCAGTTTAGAATCTACAACAAGTTTATAAATTCTTTCAGTAGTTAATTTACTGTAATAATTATCTATATCTGCTTCAAAGCTTTCTTTCTCTAAAAAGCTTAAACCAGGAATATTTTGCCCCGCTCTTTTTAAAGAATCTGGAACAAGACAGTACAAGCCCTTACTTGGTGGTAAAAAAGCTTGGTTGCGGTATTCAGGAGCAACCTCAAGCATTACCTGCTTATGTACATCAATATGCAAAGTAGCTGGTATTACTTGCATATTAATACTCATAGAATTATACTTTGCCCACGCCGAAAGCTTTGCTAATGCAAGCAAAACATCACTTGAGAAGAAAAACCATAAAGCCTGTCCTTCATGTTCCCTTACAAATAAGCCACTGTAATCTTGAAAAATTTGGGTTACGTGAGGATTTAATTCATTCTCCCACGCAAACCAAATACCAAAACCTTCAGTAGTAATTGTAATTTCTGAAGCTTCAGGAATAGTGAATAAGTCTAATATGGTTTTAAGAGCTTTCATCGAACACCTTTAATTTTTATTATGATATAAGCATGTTAGAAACATACTTCACAAAGCATACATAAAAATAAAGGAAAGATTAACTATAAATAGTGTATGCCTTGTAAAGCTTATCGGCAATAATTTAAGAAAGCATACCTTTAATTTATACTTTTCCTAATAAAATTTCAAGACTTATTCATAGTGTTATTTTGCGAAAGGAAAATTAACTTATTTGTATTTCCTGGATTCTCACGTCCTCGCTTTGCTCGTCCTAAGAATGACATGTGCTTTTGAATAGTTCAATGTTAAGTAAAAAAGATATTCCTTGCTTTAAAATTTTAGGTAGGTAAACATTCTTATTTCTTACATCGCATACTCATCTCGCAGGTTATGTCATTCTGAGGAGCGTAGCGACGTGAGAATCCAGGAAATATATCAAGTTAATCTTCCGAATTATAGTAAAATTATGAAGAAGGAAAAACTTCTATAGAAATACTAGTTGCAAAATGAATACTAAAATGAGCTATATTTTTTTCTAACAATCAATGAAAAAAACTTGCTTAGCCTGTAAGAATTTGCTATTAATTTTTGATAGATAAATAACTTAATATAACAACAAGTTAACTTACGCCTTAGCCTACAGCAGTAACAAATACGCAACAAGTGAGTAAAGAATGCAGTTTCTTCCTAAAAAATACTCTCAAAGCAAATTTAGAAGCGACGTCCTTGCCGCGTTAACTGTTACTGTGCTTGGTTTACCCCAAGCAATGGCTTATGCCATAATGGCTGGTGTAGAGCCTACTTATGGCTTATATGCTTCTATGATTCCTGTTTTTATTTGTGCTTTATTTGGTTCTTCACGCTTTTTAGTGGGCGGGGCAACAAATACTGTTTCTATTCTTGTGTATGCAGCTTTATTACAAATAAATATTGGAGGAGTAGCCGTAATTTTTCTTCCGCCTGAGCAGCGTATTCAATTTGTATTTGCACTTGCATTACTTTCAGGCTTGTTACAGCTTCTTGCGGCGGTTACTCAGCTTGGTAAACTTTCAACTTTCTTATCCTACCCCGTAATTTTAGGCTATACTGTTGGTTGTTCACTTTTAATAGGTATTGGGCAAATAACAAACTTTTTAGGTTTATCGCTTCCACCTACTTCAAGTACATTTACTTTATTGGGTGATATTGTATTAAATTACACTTTAATCAATCCTATTTCAGCGAGTATTGGTTTTGCAAGTATTGCTATTGCTGTATTATTAAAGAAAATACGTAAGCACTTTCCAGCATATTTTGTTGTAGCTCTTCTAATGACATTTTTAAGTTACTATTTTGATTTTGCTAGCTATGGCGTTCGCACAGCTGATGTTGTATACAGTTTTATTCCCCCTCTTTCAAACCCAATTCCAACGCTTTTTGAAAATTTTAGTGCTTTATTTTTACCTGCCTTTGCCATTGCATTAATTTCTTCTGTTGATACTACAGCAAATGGAAGACTTTTTGCCAACCAAACAAACGACCCTTTTGACATTAATCGCGAACTTTTTGCCCAAGGCTTAGGAAAAATTTTAGGAGCTTTTACTTCTTCCATACCAGGTAGTGCTTCATTTGGTAGAACAGCAGTAAATTACACTGCAGGTGCACAAACAAACATAGCCGCAATGCTTAGTGCTTTATTTACCTTTTTAACTGTTATGATATTTAGCGATTATATTGGCTATATTCCAATTCCCTCACTTGCCGCAATGCTTATTGTTACTTCTGTTGGCATGATAAAGAAAAAAGATATACATTTTTTATGGCGTACAAGTAAGCAAGAAAGAGTTGTTTTTATTCTAACTTTATTTGCAGTGCTTGCCCTTGGCTTAGACCAAGCACTAATTATTGGTTTGTTGCTTTCGCTTGCTATTTTCTTAAACCATGAATCGCACTTAAAAATTGAAAAAATTAGATTAAATAGTATACACTCACACTCATCTGAATGGATTTTACAAAGCAATGAAGCCGTAATTTATAGGCTTGAGGGTGCTTTATTCTTTGGTGCAACAACTGGTTTTGAAAATACTTTTTTGAAGAATATGCCAAAAGGGCCGAAGGTGTTTATTCTTCATGTTTCTCACGTACATTTAATAGATTCCTCTGGTATACACTCAATTGAACTATTCATGCATGCCCTTAAAAAGAAAAAAGCAAAGCTTATTATTGCTGGTGCAAACCAAGAAGCTTTAGACATTATCCATAATTCAGGCATTAGCTCAGGTTTAGATGGCTGTTATATAGCAGGGAATATTGAAGGAGCTATTGAATTAGCTGACTACCTTTTAACTTGCGTGCGTAACCATGAAGACCCAGATAATATTCCAGAAGATCAACTAACATATTGTTTACTTGATGAACGCGAAAAAGAACAAGCTAGCTCTAAAAGAAAAGATTTACTAATTCACAGGTAAAGTAATAACCACGCTTGCACCGCCACGGCTATTATTTTCAGCATGCACGCTTGCATTATGATCTGAAATAATTGCTTGTGCGATAGATAAACCAAGCCCTGTACCTGCTTGTTTTTTTGTATAATAAGGCTCGAACAAGTGCCTTAAACTATCTTCTGAAAGCCCTTGCCCATTATCTGAAATAGTAAGTATGCATTTATCAACTGTACAAGAAATACTAGTTATTATTTTAGGCTGTTCAATTCCTAAAACCGCTTCTGTTGCATTTAAATATATATTCATTAAAGCCTGTTTAAAAGTGGCTTCATGCAATAATAAAGTGCTACAATTTGATTGTTCAAAATCTTGTGGAAGCTCAAAATCCCATTCAATATTTGCATAAGAAGCTTTAAATACACTTAAACTTTCTTCTAATAATTTCGCTATATTTTCTTCTTTTAAAATTACTTCTGGCATTTTTGCAAAACTTGTGAAGTTTTTAATCATTTCTTGCATACGCTCAACTTCATCAATTATAAGTTTGGTACACTCAATAAATACGGGGTCTTCAAGGCTAGGAGAAAACTTTTTTTGTAAACGTTCAGCCGAAAGCCTAATTGGTGTGAGCGGATTTTTCATTTCGTGTGCAATACGCCTTGCTACTTCACGCCATGCCGCAAGTCGCTCTACCCTAGTTACTTCTGAAATATCTTCAAGTAATACAATTATATTTTCTTCACGATGTAGATTTTTTTCTAGTTCATTATCTTGCATTTTATAGAATTGTGGTAAATTTAAAGCGGTGAGCAAAATTTTTACCGTTTTTATTTCACCCTTAAGTTCTAATTCTCTACGCCATCTTTTATGCGGATTTTTCTCTAAATATGTTTGCATATTCTGAAAAATATCTTTTTCAGGAAAGTTTTTAAATAAAATATATTCAGACCATACCGATTCAGTAACACCTAAAATCTGCATAGCGGCTTTATTAATACTTACTACCCAACCATCAGGCGTGAATACACAAACACCTGTTGCAATATTTTCAAGCACGTTTTCAATAAATAAATTTCGCCTTGCAAGTTCTACGTTAGTTCGTTGAATATTTTCATTTGTTTCACGTACTTGACTTGCCATTGAGTTGAACGAGCCAACAAGTTGACCAAGCTCATCTTGCCCTGAGTCTTCAAGAAAAACATCAAGCTCACCTTTTTTAATTCTGCTTGTTCCCCTTGCAAGGGCTTCAATAGGGGCTGTAAGTTCCTTTGATAACCTAAATGCCATAACAATAGCACTAAATACCATCAATAAAGCTAACAAACCTAATATTAATGAAA
Source organism: uncultured Desulfovibrionaceae bacterium (assembly GCA_964369275.1). Taxonomy (GTDB): domain Bacteria; phylum Desulfobacterota; class Desulfovibrionia; order Desulfovibrionales; family Desulfovibrionaceae; genus CAYJAZ01. The sequence goes on along the minus strand of CAYJFV010000003.1, from coordinate 2,821 downwards.
AAGAAAGCTTTAGTGGTTGGTTTAGCGACTGCAAATAAATGTATTCATCAAAACCTTCACTAATATCAGTCAAAGCATTTTGTGCCTTATTACCTAAACTTTCAGCAATAACAATAAAATTGCCCTCAAGTGCAGACATTTTTTTCACAACTATAACATAATCAATTCCAGATAAACTAAAAAGAGTTGAATAATTATCGGTGTTTATATTTTGCCAAGGAATAGCTCTAATTACCTTTTGCAAGAAAATACTTGTTTCGCGTGTGTGCAAAGTAGTTATTTTTAACCTTGCACTTGACTGCGTTGCTTCAAAAAGAGAAAGAATATTTCCTGTAAGTATAGCTTCGTTTTCATTGAAATATTGTTCAATAATTTCAAGCTCTTTTTCAGGGCTATTACCCTGCTTCGATAGTTTCAAATTAAGCTGACTAGCAATATAATTTGTGCGTTCGTTTAGTCTATTAACCGCATTACTATATACGCTTTGCCCAACATCTAAAGCCGCTTCCATTGTGCCAGCAACAGTATTTGTAAACCAATAGTCAATACTAGTTACCACAACCCTGTTTGCCGCTAAATACATAAGTAAAACTGGAATTAATGAAAGCGAACCAAATGCCAATAATAGCCTTGTTCTAAGCCTTGCCCCGAAAACTTTACGCCTACGTTCAGCAATAAGTTTAATAATATTACGAACAGTTAAATAAAATACAACTAAAACTAAAATAGCATTAACATTTAATAATACGAGAAAATACCAAGAATCTGAACCAAAAAAAGAAGTCTGAGCCCACGTTCCTACAAAAACTACAAAAGTTAAAAGAATAGCAATAGCTATTTCACGGTTTCTATGCCTTTTTTCCCTTGCTAACTGTCTTTCAAGAAGTGTACTCATAATTTCTACTCCAATGTTCGTGGGACTACAAAATCAAAATCATATTCAGTGCTTACAATATCCCAATCCCAAAAGAAAAGTACATTTTCAATCCAAGGTGGAATAGTGCTATGCTTCAAACCTAGTTGCATTTCAACTTTATATATTTCTCTTTGTTTTACCTGTTCTAGCTTAAACTCATAAGAAAGAGGATAAAATATATACATAAACAATTCTTCAATTGATTTAAATCTATAAAGTTGCCCATTATCATGAGTGAATACAAATTCACGAGTTAGCGTATCATATTGAAGAAGATGTATTTGATTTGTTTCAGCTATATTAGGGTCGAAAAGTAGCCCTTTTTCACTTAATAATATATCAACCGACATTTCAATTTTTGTGCCGTCTTTTAGGTATCGCTCAATCTGATGAACATTATTATTTGAGAAGAAAAAACTTACTTTTATAGAGTTTTGCTTTGCAAGTTCAAAATCTGAATACATAACTTGAAAAGGTGATTTTCCAAACTCTTCAGCCATAGAATAGCTAGGCACACAAAATAAGGAAAACAAAGAAAAAATTAAACAAGAAAAGAGCTGTTTTATAAACAGTTCAAGTTTGTTATTGTGGTATTCTTTATTTCTCATATATTTTTCTTCTAAAAAATTTAACGCGTGAAGTATTGCATATTTCTTTATAATCTGCAAGGAAAGCTTTTTGTATAAAAATTTTGCCTTGCATATTTTTCTTTTTGTCTTATTATTTATTTTATGTTTTATTAGCAAATGTTTCGGAGGAAATATGCCTTTATATGATTTTGAATGTAACACCTGTGGACAGGTTTTTGAAGAATTAATTTTTGATGATGATGAGCAAGTACCTTGTCAAAGCTGTGGTGGAATGGAAACCTTTCGTAAAGTTGCTGCCCCATCACCTATGCTAACAAATCCTTTCCCATATAAGTCAAATGCACCTGCAAATCCTGCTAAATTAGCAGCTTTAAGCGACCCACGCTTAAACCGTACTTGCCCTAACAAAAGCACTTGTTCACAAACAGCAACTGTTGGCGGTGGCGGTTGAGGTAAATAATATACCTTAAGTTTAAGGTAGAATACACAATTTATCATAAAAAATAAATTAGAAAAAATAAAAAGAAAAATACTAGTAAAATTCACGTTGTAGATATATATTTTAGTATATTTAACAAAAAGGATATGTATGAAAAGACTTAATTATTTAAAAAAATTTTCTTTAGTCGTTACTTTATGTTTTCTTGTTTTAGCTAGCACAAAAGCATATAGCCACGACTTAGACTTTGTTTCGCTTGCAAAAGAAGCAGGCCCAGCGGTGGTAAATATCAGCACAGAGCGTACAGTAAACCAAGGTGAAATGTTTCCAGATGAAATGTTTAGGAACATGCCCCGCGAGTTTGAAGAGTTTTTCCGTAATTTCAATGGCATGCCTGGTGAAAGAACGCAATCATCTTTAGGCTCTGGTTTTATTATTTCAAGCGATGGTTATATAGTAACCAATAACCATGTAGTTGAAAATGCTGATAAAGTTTTAGTAAACTTACAAGGTAAAAGTGGCGAGGCAGATTCGCTAGAGGCTATTGTTATTGGTACTGACCCTGAAACAGATTTAGCTTTATTAAAAGTAGAAACAAAGGCTAAATTACCTGTTTTAAAGTTTGGTAACTCAGATACTGCAGAAGTTGGTGAATGGGTGCTTGCAATTGGCAACCCTTTTGGGCTTGGGCATACTGTAACAGCGGGTATTATTTCAGCTAAGGGGCGTGATATTCATGCAGGCCCATTTGATAGTTTCATTCAAACAGATGCTTCAATTAATCCTGGTAATTCAGGTGGTCCATTAATTAATATGGAAGGTGAAGTAATTGGTATTAATACTGCTATTTTAGCCTCAGGGCAAGGGCTTGGCTTT
>CAYJFV010000002.1:25985-26891 GCA_964369275.1 uncultured Desulfovibrionaceae bacterium | reverse complement strand
GTGCTATTGCTAACGATCAAGGCGTAACAATGCCTTCATTCTTTGGCTATATGGCATGGTCAGTTGGTATTTTAGTACCTATTCTTGCTATTATGGCATTTATATTCTTTTAGAATAAATTAGCATAATAATTTCAAGGCTCTTACTGCTATGGTAAGAGCCTTGTTTTTTTTTGCTAAATAGATTACAAAATCTACATGAAAAAGCTATTCTTTCTTATATATTCGTTTTTATGGACTTTAGTTATTCCTTTAGCTAAAAAGCATAAAAGACTAAAGCAGGGCTACTCTGAAAGGCTGCTTGAGGTAGACTATATACAAAATGCAAACAATTTGGCACAAGCACAAGGCACAAATAATATAATCATATATGCTTCATCTGGCGGTGAAGCTTTACTTGCCCAAAACTTTATAAAAAATATAGCAAAAAATTATGATGTTTTTTACTGCTTTGCTTGGACAAAAGAAGGGGTAGATGTTTTTAAATCTTTTGCAAGTAAAAATAATAACCTTAAAATAAAAACCTACTTTACCCCCTTTGATAAGCCTGTAATTATTGAAAAAGCACTTGCTAGCATTGCACCTACACACTGCTATATTATAGAAACAGAAATCTGGTTTGGTGTATTAAATGCCCTTACTAAACAGTCTATTCCTTTTTCTTTTGTTAACGCAAGAATGACAGAAAAAAGTTTAAAGGGGCTGAAAAAAGTATCGTGCCTTCTAAAAGATTTTCCTCCAAGTGAAATACAAGCATTATCGCAAAACGATTTAGATAGATTTGCAAGCAAACACAATTTAGAGATTGTAGATTAAATAAAAGCCACGGAGATAATTCTCTGTGGCTTAAATTTTTGGAGGAAAGAATGAAAAAAGCAGAATTAGGACTGATAAAACTTGGTAAAAA
>CAYJFV010000002.1:5903-25975 GCA_964369275.1 uncultured Desulfovibrionaceae bacterium | reverse complement strand
AAAATTCCGAATAATTGAAGTAGATTAAAGGTAGTAGAGAATTTGAAATTTGAAAGTGCAAGGGAATTATTAGCTGGGGCAAATTTAGCAAATCTTACTAGCCAAAATAAAGCAAATAGCCCTGCTGTGCTTTTTGCCTCTGTACGAGATGAAGAATATGAAGATATTCTATACTGCGTTGAGGAAATTCGCAAAAATGATGCCGATATCACAATTATAATTTGTCCTAAACATCTCTCACAGGCAAAGCTATGGGCAAAGGCAATAGAAATAAATGAAGCTATCGGGACAGCTGAGAAAGCCTTATTTGCAAATTCAGTAGAAAACATTACTCCTGCTGATATAGAAAAATATCAAAATGAGGGTAAAAATCTTTTTATTTGGGATGTTTTTGGGCAGTTGAAGCAACTTTATGCTTATGCAGATATCGTTTTTGTTGGTGGTTCCTTAAAGCCCTTAGGGGGGCAAAACTTTTTAGAACCCATAGCGTATGGCAACACCCCTTATGTAGGTGAATACCTTGATAATTTTTTATGGGTTTTTGAAAAACAACCTGATTTGCGTGAAATTCATCTTGTAAAACAAATAAGTTCAAAAGAACAATTGAAAGAGGCTATCATTGAAGATGTAAAGGCTTTTGATGCTAATTCAATTGCAAACTCTAAACAAGAAGTTCAGCAGAATTTTGCTAAATGGCTAAACTAGAAATTTGTACAATTGTATGGAATAATACTTTCTAAGTTTATATAGCCTATACCAATTTCTTTGTAAGTTTACTTAGCTATAACTTTTTAGCAATTTTTTTATAGAAGTGTTCACAGAATAATAAAAAGGGCATGTTATTATAACATGCCCTTTGTTTTCTATTTGAACAGTAGTTTAGTTTAATACATATAATAGTGGGTCAGTAGGAATACCATTGATACGTACTTCATAGTGTAAGTGTGGCCCTGTACTTCTACCAGTTGATCCCATAGCTCCAATTACATCGTAGCGTTCAACTTTATCGCCCTTTTTCACATTTAAGCTATCTAAGTGTGCGTATTTAGTTACAATACCAGAACCATGTGAAATTTCAATGTTTTTACCATAAGCACCAACTTCTCCAACATAAGAAACTGTACCGCTAGCAGGGGCAAGAATTGGAGTACCAGTTTTAGCAGCAATATCAAGTGCTTTGTGGAACTCTTGCCTGTCTGTGAAAGGTGAGTTTCTAACACCAAAATAAGAGGTAATAAAACCTTCGGCAGGTATAATAGTTGGCATTGTAGCTAAACGTGTAGCATTGCTACGCATACCAAGTAATAATTCTTGTTGGCGAATTTCTTCAAGCTCGGCTTCGTTAGTAAGATCGTCTAAGAAATTACGAATTTTACGCCCAGCAAGTTCTTGCCTGTGTAATGGAAGAATGCCAAGTTCAGCTTCTTCATAGCGTGAACTACCAAGACCTGTTTCAACAGGGGCATCTTTCATGTCAATCATTACACGAAGTTTTGTATTGAATTGCTGCATGCGGTTGAGGTTATCTTTTACATTGTTGATATCATCAGCCATAGCAACTAACTGTGTTTGTCTTTCTTCTAAAAGGCGTTCAGTTTCATATAATTGTTTTTCAAGTGCTAAAGTATTCTTAGCAGATGTAAAGAAATATACATTGCCAACAACTAACAAAACAACTAGTGCAAATAGAGTAAACATTACCCCAGAACGCACACTTAAGGTGTGAGTGCTACCTGTTTTTTCTTTTACAATAAAAAGGTTGTATCTATCAAAAAACATACTTTCCTCTATAATCACAAACGAGTGTGTGTTTAATTACAATTTATCAGAGTAATAATACTCATTCTTTTTCACTTTGTCAAGAAAAACAGATTTAAAATAAATTCACTAATTATTTATAATAATTGATAATTGTTTGGAAAATTTTAATTTGCCAATTTAATTTTTCTAGAACTTTTCTAGTTTTTATGTTGTTTTGTGTAGCTAAAAATAAAAAAAATTAGATTCTAAATTAATGTTTTTAGCTGAATTTCGTAAATAAATAAGAAATTTCATTTTTTTAGCACTTACTACTTGCATGCTTTGAGAATATACTTATATAATAATGTTGTTAATTTTGTATGTTGGGGGACTATATGTTTTCTTTTTTAGCTCGTAAGCTCTTTGGTAGTAGAAATGACAGGTACATAAAATCGTTAAGACCATTGATAAATAAGTGTAATGCTTTAGAATCTCAAATGCAGTCAATAAGCGATGAAGGGCTTGCAGAACAATTAAATATTTATAAAGAAAGCATTCAGTCTGGTGCAAAAACGAAAGATGAACTCTTGCCAGAAGTTTTTGCTTTAGTACGCGAGGCATCATATAGGGTGCTTGGCATGCGTCATTATGATGTACAGCTCATTGGTGGTATTGTGCTTCATCAGGGTAAAATTTCTGAAATGAAAACTGGTGAGGGTAAAACCCTAGTTGCTACTTTACCAGCAGTTTTAAACTCTCTTGATGGTAAGGGCGTGCATGTTGTTACCGTGAACGACTACTTGGCAAAGCGTGATGCTGAATGGATGGGGCAAATTTATACAAAGCTTGGCTTAACAGTTGGAATACTTATTCATAATATGCCAGAAGATGCCAAAAAAGCTGCCTATGCAGCTGATATTACCTATGGCACAAATAATGAATTTGGCTTTGATTTTCTACGTGACAACATGAAATTTAACGCAAACCAACTTGTGCAACGTGGGCATAATTTTGCTATTGTTGATGAAGTTGACTCTATTCTTATAGATGAAGCAAGAACTCCGCTTATTATTTCAGGCCCAGTTGATCAACCAACAGAGCTATATAAAGGCATAAATATTCTTGTAAAAAACTTAGAAATCAACACTCATTTTACAGTAGATGAAAAAGCACGCACTGTGCTATTAACTGAAGCTGGTGTTGAACATATTGAAAAACTTCTAAAAATTGAGAACTTATTCGACCCTAATGTTATAACAATGCAGCACCATATCTTACAAGCTTTACGTGCTAATCATTGTTATAAAATCGAGGTAGATTATCTAATTACCGAAGAAAATAAAGTTGTTATAGTTGATGAATTTACTGGTAGACCAATGCCAGGCAGACGCTTTGGCGATGGTTTACACCAAGCCCTAGAAGCAAAAGAAAATGTAAAAATTGAGGCAGAAAACCAAACTTTAGCTTCAATTACTTTCCAAAACTATTTTAGAATGTATAACAAGCTTTCAGGTATGACAGGTACTGCCGATACAGAAGCTATTGAATTTGCACAAATTTATAGTTTAGAGGTAATTTCTATACCGCCAAACCAAAAGGTGGTTAGAAAAGATATGCCAGATTTAGTGTATAGAACGCAGCAAGAAAAATATAAAGCAATTGTTGATGCTATTCGTGAATTGCATGAAAAAGGGCAACCAGTTTTAGTTGGCACAATTTCAATTGAAAATTCTGAACTTTTATCAAAAATGCTTACTAAAGAAAAAATTCCGCATAATGTGTTAAACGCTAAATATCAAGCACAAGAAGCTGAAATTATTGCACAAGCTGGGCAAAAAGGCAAAGTTACCATTGCTACAAATATGGCAGGGCGTGGAACGGATATTGTTCTTGGTGATGATGTTCTTGAGCTTGGTGGTTTGCATATTCTTGGCACTGAACGCCACGAATCTCGCCGAATTGATAACCAATTACGCGGTCGTTCTGGGCGTCAGGGTGATCCTGGTTCATCAAGGTTTTACTTGTCGCTTGAAGATAATTTAATGCGTATTTTCGGTTCAGACAGGCTTTCAAATATCATGCAAAAGCTTGGTATGGAAGAGGGCGAACCAATTGAAAACTCACTTGTAACTAAGGCTATTCAAAATGCACAAAAGCGTGTTGAAGGGCATTTCTTTGAAGTTCGTAAGTCTTTACTTGATTATGATAATGTAATGAACCAACAGCGTGAAGTTATTTATGACTTTAGACGCGAATTTATGAATACTGAAGATGTAAATGAAGAATTAAGCAACTATCTTGATGAAGTTTTAGATGATTTTTATTACACCGAAGTTGCCGCAATGGAGCAAGAAGATAAACAAGCTTTGTTAGTGCGTTTAATAGATATTTGTAATATTAAATTCACAACACCGCTTGAAGAAACTACAGTTCCAACACAAGAAGAAGCAAAAGATTTCACCCTAGCTAATATCAAAGCTTTAGAAGAAAGTGCAGGTGAAATTTATAAAGATGTTGTTCGTTACTTCTTATTAGAAGAGCTTGATAAAGCATGGAAAGAGCATTTACGTAATATGGATCATTTACGTGAGGGTATAGGGCTTCGTGGTTTTGCACAGCGTGACCCTAAGCTTGAATATAAACGTGAGGGCTTTGAACTTTTCCGTGAAATGCTTGTTCGCATGCGTGAAAATGCAATTCGTTCTCTTACACACGTAAGGGTACAACGCCCAAATTCTGAAGAAGAAGTTAAGGCAGAACAAGAAGCATTTACTCATAAAGAGCAAGAAGTGCAAAAAACAAATATCACTCCAAGTGAAGAAAGTGCAAATGCTTCAAGTGCAAAAGATGTAGGCAGAAATGATACTTGCCCTTGTGGTTCTGGGCAAAAATATAAAAAATGTTGTGGTGCAAACGCAAGCTAATTTATTATAGTAAGCATAAATAAGAAAGCCCCTATCTTATAAAGATAGGGGCTTTTATTTATTAGATAAAGAAGTTCTTACTTATTAGAACCGCGAAATTCAACTGATAAAATTTCATAAGTGATTCGTCCTTTAGGAACGTCTACACTTACTTCATCGCCTTCTTCTTTGCCTAATAGGGCTTGCCCTACAGGTGAAGAAATGGAAATAGAACCATTTGCATAGTCAGATTCATCTGCACCAAGTAAGGTGAAAAATTTTTGTTCGCCGCTGTCAACATCTTCAACTTGAACAGTAGCACCAAAAATTACGCGTTCACCATTTAGTGTGTCTAGGTCAACAACTGTATATAAAGGTAGGCGAGATTCAATATATTTAATTCTAGCTTCAAGCATGCCTTGCTTTTCTCTTGCCGCATCGTAACCAGCATTTTCTTTTAAATCGCCTTCTTCACGAGCTTCTTTAATAGCTTGAATTACAATAGGTCTTTCTAGTTTTAAACCTTCAAGCTCTTTTTCTAGTTTTTTATAACCTTGTATTGAAATAGGAATTGATGACATATTTTCCCCCTAAACATTTGTACTCTAAAGCAAAAGAATGAAAAAAGACGCCCCACTAAAGTCAGGGTGTCTTCCAATATCTAATTGCAAAGATATAATTTACATCAATTTTGCTCAAAAGTCAAGCAACAAGACTAATTAGACATGTCATACCAATTTATAGCAGTGTAGAATTTTTTCTTTTTTCTCTCCGAGGGCTTAGGGACGGACAGTCCCTAAGAACCCACGTCAACAAAAATGCTTCGCGTTTTTGTTTTCCTTTTCATAGCAAACATAAAACATTCTCTACTTGTATTTTCGTGGCTAAGGCGATTAATGGAAGTTGGACTAGGAAATGGTAGCTTGCTTTAATATGTAGTTTGTGTAACGCTTGCTACGCAGAGCGAAAAAGGTTGTCAAATAAGTTACAAAGCTTTATCACTTGTGTAACAAGTGTTGTACATATTAACTTTGGTTCACAACTACCATTTCCTAGTCCAACTTCCATTAATCACCTTAATCACGAAAATGTATGTAATAAAATAATTTTACTGTACTTTCCAAAAATATCAAAAGCTGATTTATTCAGAACTTAGTTCTGTATAAATCAACTTTTGATATTTTTGTATTAGGGATTCTAAAGGGACTTAGTTCCTTTAGCCCTCGCAGAGAAAAAATAATGTCTTTATATTATGCAAATTGGAATGACGTGACTCAAAGTATCTGCACTATAAAATATTCTTTTTAAATTCTAAACTATATTTTGACAGATGAAAAAAAATGATTATGTTTTGCTATGGCAAAATTCAAGCTATAAAGTATGTCTTTGTATGCTTGACTTAATAAATCGAGTATTTTAAAATTGAATTTCTAATGCTCAAAAAAATAAAAACATAAAGAGAATATAATGCTTTATATACAAACAAATAAAGAAGTTACACTTTTTCAAAAAATTATTGCAGTAGTAATACTTATGGCTATTCTAGCAGGTTTATTTTTCTTATCTGTTGCTTTGCTTCCAGTTGTAGCAATTATTGCTATTTATGGCTTTTATAAGTTCAATCAGTTTAAAAAAAGAATAGTTAAGGCACGTGAAGAGATGTATGCAAAGCAGGCTGAATATCAACAACAGCAAGAAAGAGTTGTAAATGAAAATAGCAACTTTACAAATACTAACACTTCTAACAATGAAGTAATTTATGATATCTCGCCTGATGATTATAGTGTAGAAGATAAGAAGTAAAGTATAATTTAAATTAAGAGAAAAGAGCAAAATATCCATGCAAGCTTGGCAAGAAGAAAAATCACAAACTATTGAAAATGCAAAAACAATTATAATAAAAGTTGGTTCAGCTGTCCTTACAAATAACGATGGCTTGAATATGCCAATTCTGCAAAATATTGTAGAACAAATTGCTACTTTAGTAAAAAAGAATAAGCGAGTTGTTTTTGTATCTTCTGGGGCTGTAGCGGCAGGAAAAGCAAGCTTGCTTCGAGCTAATATTAATCATATATTAGAGGGGCTTTCAGGTAAACAAGCCGCCGCCGCTGTAGGGCAAGGAAAGCTTATTCATGTGTATGATGAAATGTTTGCAGAGCATGGCATTTTAACAGCCCAATTGCTACTTACTCGTGACGACTTTAAAAGCAGAGAACGCTTTTTAAACGCAAGAAATACTCTTATAAAACTACTAGATATGGGTGTAGTACCAATTGTTAATGAAAACGATACCGTTTCAGTTTCCGAGCTAAAGTTTGGCGATAATGACGCACTAGCTTCATATCTTTTGAACGCGGTAGAGGGTTCATTAATTATTAATTTAACTTCTGCTTCTGGTGTGTTATCTAAAAACCCTATGAGCTGTGAAGAGGGCGAAGAAATACCAATGCTTTCTTATATTGAAGATATTGATAATTTTGATATAGAGGGTCTTTGTGGTGGCAAAACTTCAGTTGGCACAGGTGGTATGCTATCAAAGCTTATTTCAGCTAAAAGGGCGGCTCAATTATGCGTGCCTACCTTTATTCTACCGGGGCGAGAAAAAAATATAGTATTACGAGCTTTTGCAGGTGAAAAAAATGAAAAGGGTGATGAGCTTGGAACTTGGATTTCTTGCAAAAATAAACAACATATTTCACGTAAAAAATACTGGCTTGCGTATCGCACTTCTCCTGTAGGAACTCTTATTGTAGACGAAGGTGCTTCAATTGCATTAAAAGAAAAAGGTAAATCTTTGTTGCCAGCTGGAATTATTGGAGTAGAAGGCGATTTTAAAGAGGGCGACTTAGTACGTATTGAATACAATAATAAATCCTTCGCTGTTGGTCTAATAAATTATTCAAGTGCAGATATGAAAAAAATATACGGGAAAAAACGTATTGAAGTTGCTGCAATTTTAGGCAATGCCGATTATTTAGAAGTTATCCACCGCGATAATATGCTCTTAGATGCGGCATTATAAGCTATGTTTTGTACTGTTGCCCTGCTATCACCACCCTATAACGAGCTAACCTACGCACTACCAGCCTATATCCCCTCAAATTGTTTAGTAAAGGGGCAAAGGGTAGCTGTGCCTTTAGGTAATGGGCAATTGCGTGTTGCAATTGTGCTAGATTTGTGTGCTTCGCATAATCTTGGTGAAAAGGTAGCCATTAAAGAACTTGCTTGGGTTTTAGAAAAACAACCTCTTTTAAGTGATGAAATTTTATTATTAGTTGAAGAATTATCGTCAAGGCAGGGGCAAAGTAAGGCTCAAATTTTTGCAAGCATTTTACCGCAAGAACTTAGAACTGCAGCTTCTTTAAGACTATGTGAATATAAAGAAAATCAACGCCCATATAGACATTCATTTAAAGAATTAAAAACATATAGTAAAGAAAAGTGTGCAGAATTATTTAATGCATACTATTATAATAACAACGTGGAAGTGCAAATTCACGAAAAAGAAAAAGCGGCTTATGAAGTTTGTAGGCTTTTAAAAGACCCACCTTGGGCTATACGTCCAACTGCTCAAAAGCAGAGGGAATTACTAGAATATTTGTATAATAATGGCGATAGTTCACGAAAAATATTGCAAAATATTTTAGGTAATGGAACGCTTCAAGTTATTACAAAATTAACCGAACTTGGGTTAATTGGAATTTTTCCGCAAGAAGATGTAGATATTGAAGAGGAAGAAAACCAAAGAATTTTAGCTCTTTTGGAATCTACACTTTATAATTCTAAACCTATTTATGATTTTTCTGCCGAGCAAGCACAGGCCATACAAGAGGGCAGTAAAGTTATAGAAGCAAAAAATAATGCTTGTGTAGAAGTTCGCTTAGTACATGGTATTACAGGCTCGGGCAAAACTGCACTATATATGGAGCTTGCACGTAAATCGCTTATTGCAGGGCGTAGTGTATTTTTACTTGCACCCGAAGTTGCCCTTGCATTAAAGCTAAAAAAAGATGTTGAAAATTTGCTACTTAGTCAAGCAAATATTCCTGTATATTTTTCACATGGCTACCAAAGTGCAAGGCAAAGGGCAAAAATTTATAAGGCTATAGCAAGCGAGGAAAATCCTTGTATTATTATAGGCACGCGTTCAGCCCTGTTTCATTCCTTGCACGCAAAGCAAAATATTGGGCTAATTGTTCTTGATGAAGAGCATGATACTTCTTATAAGCAAGACGAAAAGTTTTTCTACCATGCTAAAGAGATAGCTTTATTTAGGGCAAAACAGCACAATTCTTTAATGATTTTGGGTTCTGCTACGCCAGATATTAAAAGCTTTTATTCTGCTAAGCAAAATTTTATGGCTTTAGATACATTATCTACTCGTGTTGGGGGTGGAGCTTTACCAGAAATTGAATTGGTTGACATGGCAGAAAATAAGGCTGATGAGCTACTTACGCAAAAAAGCCTTGAGGCACTAAAAACCTGTTTAGAAAATGATGAACAGGCTGTTATTCTGCTAAATAGACGTGGTTATTCACCAATTGTATATTGCCTAGACTGTAAAACCGTTCAGCGTTGCCCAAATTGTTCAATTGCTTTAACCTACCACAAAAAGCGTGAAGCACTTACTTGCCATTATTGCAATTATTCACGCCCTTTTCCAAGTGCATGTACTCAATGTAAGGGTATGCACTACTTGCCTTTAGGCGATGGCACAGAAAAGCTTGAAGAGCAATTAAATAGTTTCATCAACACACTTCCGCACGAAATTGGCGAAAAGAAAATTCTTCGCCTTGATAGAGATTCCACACGCAGGCAAGGAAGCATGGAAGATATACTTGCACGTTTTGCAAAAAAAGAAGCTTCAATATTAGTTGGTACTCAAATGCTATCTAAGGGGCATCACTTCCCAGATGTTTCTTTAGCAATAATAGCCGATGCCGACCTTACCCTCAATTTTCCTGATTATAGAGCTGCTGAACGCACTTTTCAGCTACTAGTGCAAAGTGCAGGTAGAGCAGGCAGGGCAGTAAATCATGGTAAAGTGTTAATACAAACTCGTGATACAAAGCATTATTGCTGGCAATATGTACAAAACCACGACTATTACAATTTCTATGCACATGAATTAGAGCTAAGAGAAAAAAGACACTATCCACCCTTTACAAAGCTGGCACTTATCCGATTAAATTTTCCTTTTCAGATGAAGAATTTTTATGAAGCCTATGACTTAATAAAAAAACATATTCGCCTAGCAAGTAGCCAAATAAATCAAAAAGTAAAAGTGCTAGGACCAGTAGAATCGCCCTTAGCTAAAATACAGAATGTTAAAAGATATCAATGTCTTTTAAAAGCTGAGGACTGGAAAGATATTAGATATATTTTCTATTGTTTGCAAGATTTGCAAAAAAAAGAGCCAAGCCTTCGCGACGTTCGTATTTCGCTAGATCTTGACCCTGTAAATTTATTGTAAGTTTATACTATTCGCTAGCTGGTTTTTTGTGCCTGTTTTTTCTAAAAGGTATACCCACAGTTGTATATAATATACCCGAAATTATATAAGCAAATATCATTGGAAAAAGGAAAAATGAAAAATTTGTGCTAAGTAAAACTAGTAAAAGCACAAATAAAACAAGTGTTTGAAATGGGTGTTGCTTTGCCCAAGTGAAGTCTTTAAATGAATAGTAGCGTACACGGCTAACCATTAATAAAGCCGCTAAGCAAGTAAAAATAATAGCTATAAAAGTTGTAAAATATAGTTGCATTGTATATGGTGCTAGTGATAAGAAAAGCACAAATGCCGCTAAGCTACCACCAGCAGCAGGGCTAGGAAGCCCAATAAAAAACTTTTTATCAGGGTTTTCTACAATTGCTGCAACATTGAATCTAGCTAGCCTTAAAGCCGCACAAGCAATAAATAAAAATGCGATACCTTTACCCACATTTGCATGTACACTGCCATTAAAGAAAGTACACCACATAAGTAAAGCTGGGGCAACACCAAAAGCAACTAAATCACATAAAGAATCGTATTGCACGCCAAACTCGCTACTTGTTCCTGTGAGTCTTGCAACTTTACCATCTAAGCCGTCCATAATTCCTGAAAATACAATGCAAAGTGCTGCAAGTACAGGTTCATGGTTAATCGAATAAGACATACTTAAAAAGGCAAATAAAAGCGAAGTTGTTGTGATTAAGTTTGGTAGAATGAAAATAGCTCGTCTACTTAATCTTGCTTTTTTTACTTCGCCTTGTGCAATTTCTTTATCCATTAGTTTCTTCCTTTTTTGCAAGTATAGTTTCTGCAGCATATACTTGTGTGCCAATAGTTACCGCTGGTACATAGCCTGCTGGTAGGAAAATATCAACACGTGAACCAAAGCGAATAAGACCAAAACGCTTACCGCGTTGTAGCTCTGCCCCTTCTTCAACTTTACATACAATTCGGCGTGCCACCAATCCCGCAATTTGAACGAATGTCCATGAATTGCCTTCAGCATCTTCCATATTATACGCACAACGCTCGTTATCGGTACTTGCTTTATCAAGTGCAGCATTCAAGAAAAGTCCTGGAAAGTAAACTATTTTTTTAATAGTACCACTAATAGGTGTTCTATTAACATGTACAGAAAATACGTTCATAAAAACAGAAACACATACTTTACGTTCTTTTGTTATTGGGTCTTCCATTTCTTGAATACGAATAATTTTGCCATCAGCAGGGGAAACCGCAATATTTGCATCTTGCGGAGTTACGCGTTCAGGATCTCTGAAAAAATGTAAGGTAAAGAAGAAAAGTCCAAGCCCAAGTATAGTGAGAAATTCTAGTTCAATTAAAGCACAAGCAAGTGTAGTAAGTGCTAAAAAAGAAAGAAGAGGGTAGCCTTCGTTTGCAATACCATATTTACTTGCTGGCATATATTCTTGTTTATTTGATGAATCTGACATGGTTATTCTCCGCTATATTTAAAATAAAAAAAGAGTGTTGTACTATAGACAAGCCAATACTACAACACTCTTAAATAAATTTCAATTAATATCTTTCGCCTTTGGCACGGCTAACAATAACTCTTTTAGTAGCACCATCACCAATTGAACGAGTTTGCACTTCAGGCATTTC
This sequence comes from uncultured Desulfovibrionaceae bacterium, assembly GCA_964369275.1. Classification (GTDB taxonomy): domain Bacteria; phylum Desulfobacterota; class Desulfovibrionia; order Desulfovibrionales; family Desulfovibrionaceae; genus CAYJAZ01. The sequence goes on along the minus strand of CAYJFV010000002.1, from coordinate 14,212 downwards.
TTGCAGTGCTAAGTGAACAATACGACGTTGATAAGAGGATAAAGGCTTAGTTGAAGCTGGTTTGCCTGATTGCATTACTTTTTGTGCAAGCAATAAAGCAAAGTCTTTCAAACGCTGATCTTGACGAGAGCGGTAATCACCTACTTCAATTTGAATACGCACATGCGAATCAATTTCTTTAGCAATAATACGAGCAGCAAGATATTCTAAAGCTGCCAATGTTTGCCCCTCTTTACCAATAAGTAAGCCAGACTCTTCAGAATTAATCACAACACATAAACGTTCATCTTCAATTGTAACGTCAGCAAACATTTCAGGGTCTACATATTTTACAATAGTTTCAATAACTTCTTTTGTATGAGCTATAAGTTTAGCTTGGTCTATATTTTCAAAAGTAGTAAAGCTAGACTCGCGAACTTCGTTAGTTGTGCTTGCAATAACTTCTTCTTTTACTTCTTCAACCTTAGGTGCAGGAGCCTCAACTTTTTTTGGAACATCCTTTTTAGGAGTTTCTTCTTTTTTAGGAGGATTTTGCTTTGCAATTTCTTTAGAAGTTACTTCTTGCTTAGCAGGTGTTTGCTTTGGTGCAGCTTTTGCAGGTTTTGTATTTTCACGAGGAATAATTTCGCTACGTGTAAACACAGAATCATTCTTCACTGATGTTAAATCTAGCTTGCGTGCTTGAATTTTTGCTTTTCTAGCACCAATAATACCAAAAACACCACTTTTAGAATCTTCAAGAATTTCTATTTCAAGCTTTTCACGCTCAGTATTGAAGTAATCACATGCTTCTTCTATAGCAGAATCTATATTTTTTCCTTGAAATTCAATAAAATCGTTCATATTTAATATGTCCTTGTAATATATAGAGATGTTATTAGTTTTTAATTTTGCGTAATGTAAACCATTGCTGAATAATTGAGAACACGTTACTCATTAACCAGTAAAGTACAAGACCAGATGGGAAGTTTAAGAAAAGAAATGTAAATATAACTGGCATAAATAACATCATTTTTCTTTGTGTTGGATCACCCATGCTTGGGGTTAAGTACTGCTGTAAGAACATAGTGCCACCCATAAGAATTGGGGTAATGTATAATGGATCTTTAGCGGATAAGTCAGCAAGCCATAGAATATCAGTAAATGGTAAGTATGTAATAAAGCTAGAATGGCGTAAAGCTAAAGCTTCTAATAATACTTGATATAATGCAAAGAATACAGGTATTTGTACTAAAATTGGTAAGCAACCACCTAATGGGTTTACTCCATAAGTTCTGTATAATTGCATTGTTTCACGGCTTAGAGCTTCGCGGTCGTTACCATATTTTTCTTGTAAGTCTTTAACCATTGGTTGAATGCGTTTCATTTTTTCCATTGATGTAAAGCTTTTCTTGGTTAGTGGCCAGAATGCAAGTTTAATAAGAATTGTTAGAAGAATAATTGCAATACCCCAGTTACTCACAAAATCATGTAAGAAAACTAATGCCCAAAGCATAGGGCGTGCAATAATATCAAAGAAACCTAAATCGGTTGAACTAGCTAATTCTTGTGGTGCAACTTCTAAAAGGCTACGCTCTTTAGGGCCAAACCACCAGTATACTTCAGTAACATTTTCTACATTTGGTTGTAAAATTGTGTCGCTGTCTTCTAAAGCAACACGCCATACATTATTTTGAATACGTGCTTTTAAACTCGCCATATCAGATGAAACAGGTGCAACAGCAACTAAGAAGTAGTTAGAAGCTAAGCCAGACCAGTTGAAAATATCGTTTACTAAAAGCCCCTCAGAGGTTAAATCTTTTGCATCATCATCTTCTTCATAGCTTCCGTTGTCATATACAACTTTCATTGTATTATAGCTGTTATCTGGGCTAGTTAAAGTAGTAGTAGCAACAGTAAAAGCAGTTCTTGCTGAAACTGGGGTAGAAGATAGTATAGTAAAATCTTCATCAACTAGGTAAGTATCCGCCGAGAAAGTTAAACTACGTTTAAATTGCACATCACCTAATTGGCCAATAAATTCAAGAGTAGTTGAACCATTTTCTAAAGTAACATCTTGTGCTTCAGACATCCACTGTGCAGAAAACCAAGTTGGTTGCCCATTAAATAGAACACCCATTGGTGAAACAGCACTTGCTTCTTTGCTAATTAATTCAAAAGGTTCATTTCCGCCAAGTTCAGCTGAGTAACCTTTTAGTTTAAAAGAAGTTAAAATTGCACCGCTTGTGTTAATTTTAGCTGTATATAAAGGTGTATCAATAGTAATTTCTCTGCCATTTTGTGGGGCAAAGTTTGCAGCAGGTGCAGTTGTTTGAGTTGTTTGTTCAACTGCCGCAGTTTGTTCAGATGGTGTTTCAACAACTTCTTCAATAACTGGTTCAGGTGCCCAGCCCATATAGGTAGAAAGTTGAGCCCAGCCAAAAAAAATGGCAAAGCATATAACCGTGGCAAGTAAGACGCGTTTTGTTTCCATGAAAATAATCCTTTAATAAATTCTTTGCTACATGTGTACAATATTAGGCTGTAAAGTGCAGCAAAGTTGTATGAAGAGTATAAATGCGTTTTATTGAAAAATACCAGCTAAAGTAAAACGCAGTGCAAATTATAAGAAAACAAGTTATTTCTAGTAGATAGAAAATTGTGTGCCTGTTAACTTAGAAAGACTAAAACTATACGAAATTTCAATTATTTGCAAGGGGGTAGAAGCCTAAGCTTAAAAATTTTTTAATACGCTTTAGCAGTAAAGTTGAAGCAAATAATACCTTAATTAGCATAAAAAGCTAAACAATAACAAATAAATCAGCAATAGATGTATGTAAAAAGCTATTTTACTTTTTTTGGTGGTACAGGGTCGTAACCGCCATCAGAAAGTGGACTACAGCGTAAAATCCTGTGCGTAGCAAGGTATACACCTTTAATTGGGCCATGAACTTCAATAGCCTCAATTGCATAGCTAGAACAAGAAGGGTAAAACCTACACGACTTAGGCAAGAAAGGAGAAATACATTTTTTATAAAAAAGAATTGGAAGAATAAGACATTTTTTTATAAACATACTTTCTCCAATTTATTATAAAATTTTGCTTATAAACAAGTTAGAAAGCTCTTTTTCAACTTTTGCATAGTCTAGTGTATCAGTATGTAGATGCTTTTTAGGCGTAATAACAATGTTCGCATTACTTGGCAGTAAATTTTGGTTTAGCCTGCAAAATTCACGCAATAGCCTTTTTACTCTATTTCTTACAACAGCGTTGCCTATTTTTTTTGTAACAGCAAGCCCAACTTTTGCATGGCTATTTTTTGTATTGTTTTGAAGAAAAACTAAGAAATTTTTTGAATGTACTTTAGTAGAGTTATCGTAACAGTACGTAAACTCTGCACGCTTTAGGAGGCGTCGTTTTTTTTTCGAGTCTTGTTTGATATTAATTAAGTAAGTTTTTAGATACAAGAAAAGAACCTTTACCTAAAAGCCCAAGAAAATAACAATTAAAATTATTAACTGGAACTATTAGGTAAAGGATTTGTACAAATAAAAATTTTCATTTTTGCTAAAGATTCAAAAACAAAATCAATAGCCACTACGAATAGAGATTAAACAGCTAGACGTTTACGGCCTTTTGCACGACGACGAGCAATAATTGCACGGCCGCTAGGTGTACTCATACGTTCACGGAAACCGTGAGTTCTTTTTCTTCTAATTTTACTAGGCTGGTAAGTACGTTTCATACGTAAACTCCTTATTGAATACTTAATGAATGGTTATAAATAACAGAAAAGTTACAAAAGTCATGCAAAAAATCGTGTAAAAGTTTAGCACAATTCTAGCCATTCATTGTGAACTTTTTTCTATACCCTTACTTATGCATAAGGTCAAGCTTAATTTGCCCTTAAAGTGAAATTTAATTTTTCTATAATAAAATTACTAGTAATTACAGGAATAATTAAATAAATTAAATATATAAACTTTAAATCTACATTCTGTCGCAATAAACATTTTCAAGAAAAGTTTCCATTGCTTCGTCCATGCTTGAAAGTGCTTCTTCAAGCTTCATTTTGTGGTTGCAAGACTTGCACCATAAACTTACATCTTGTCAACTTCTGCCAATAATCATAACATCTTTACACTTATCACATTGCAAAGTTGTTTCAACTTGTCTTTTTAATCCCCACCTTGGAAACATAAAACTACCTTTTAAACTATTGAAATTATTTATTAGTGCACAAGTGAACAAAATGCATGAGTTCTACTTGTTGTATCGTTTAGCAATTTTGCGGGGCTATCTTGTTCAATTATAGAGCCTTGTTCCATAAACAGAATTTCAGTAGCAAGGTTTCTTGCAAAATCCATTTGGTGAGTTGCCATAATCATTGGCATTCCTTGTTTTGCTAAATCTCTAATAACTGTTAAAACTTCGCCTACTAATTCAGGGTCAAGGGCAGAAGTTGGTTCGTCAAGAAGTAGTAATTCAGGGTCCATTGCTAAAGCTCTGGCAATGGCAACACGTTGTTTTTGTCCGCCTGAAAGTTGTGCGGGGTATAAGCCCGCTCTATTTCCTAAACCTACGCGTTCTAGTTCAATTCTAGCTCTTTTATTGGCATCTTCCTTAGAAAGTTTTTTTACTTTTCTAAGTGCAAGGGTTATATTTTCCACTGCTGTGATATGGTCGAACAAATTAAAATCTTGAAATATCATACCAACTTTTTGGCGTAGCATGCAAGTTTCATTTGTGTTGTTGAAGTAAACTTTTTCACCACGAAAGAATAATTCGCCTTCGTCTGGTTCAATAAGTAGGTTCATACATTGTAAAAAAGTGCTTTTACCACCGCCAGATGGGCCAATTAAAATTTTAATATCGCCAGTATTCATTTCAAGGTCTAAATTTTTTAGAATTTGACGATTACCTAATTTCTTTGAAATATTTGTTAATTTTAATAATTGCATAGCTTTCTCAAATAATATTTATTGAACTTGTAAAGTACCGACAATATGTACTTTACGTTCTAGTGTTCTTAGTAGAAAAATTCCAACAACGGTAATTGTAAGATATATAGAAGCAGCAAGAATATACAAAGCTAAATGTTCATAAGTTCTTGTTGCTACAAAGTGAGTTCTTGCCATAATTTCAGGCGTACCTAGCACAAAACATAGTGCCGAGTCTTTTAATAAAATAGAAAATTCATTCGACCATGCAGGTACAGAAATTCTTAAAGCTTGTGGCAGTATAACTGAACGTATAGCTTGACTTTGCGTCATGCCAAGGGCTTTAGCTGACATAGTTTGCCCAATTGATAATGAATTTATTGAACCACGAAATATTTGCGATTGATACGCCGCAGATGTCATACCAAGTACCGCACACGAAGCCCCAATTGTGCCAATATTAATATTGAAAAATTCAAAAATACCAAAATAAAAAAGAAAAAGGAGCAATAAAATAGGTACGCCACGGAAAAACCATACATATACAGCAATTAAAAAAGACACAACACGGTTTGAGTATACTTGCCCAATTGCTAAAGGTACACCCAAAACAAAGCCAACAGCAAGTGAGCCTATTACTAAAATAAGAGTAATTCCAGTGCCTTGCAGAATGTAAGGTAAAGCATTAAATAAAGTAATTAATATTTCCATTTTCCAATTATTCTATAGTAAAAATTTTTGTTTGGCTATGATAGCCGAAAAGCAATTAATCTACAAGGAAAATACGTTAAAATTAAATTTAAATTTATTAACGACTAGATACAGCTTTTTACTTGCGGAATTATATACTTTATTATCTTATAACTATTTGATTTTTTTAAGTTATTTATTTTCTAGTAATTTTTCAAAAAGCACACCGTCACGCGTGCGAGTTTTGGCATCATAAGTAACTTGAATTGCGTTAGTTACAAAATTTATTGCATAATTAAGGGCTTCTTGAATACTTTGTTTTTTCATAATACAGCCTGTAAAAGCAGAGGCAAAAGTATCGCCGGTGCCAGGGTAAAAAGCAGGAATATAGGGTCTATCTACTTTATAGAAAGTATCTTTTTCTTTTTCATACGCAAGCACATGCACAGCAGAGTTATCAATAGTTGGTACTGAAGTTATAACAACAACTTTTGGCCCTTTTTCAGCAAGGCGTTTTGCCAAAATTTTTACTTGGTCTAGTTCCCTAAATTTTGGTTCTTCATCAAGTAGGAAGCACGCTTCTGAGTAGTTCGGTGTAATGAAATCTGCTTTAGTTATAAGCCTTCGCATTGCAGAAACTATATCGGGGGTGATAGTTGGGTCTAGCACGCCATTATCGCCCATAACAGGGTCTATTATAGCTATTCCATTTGTGTTTAAAAATTCACTAATTGCACGCTCAACTATATCTACTTGAGTGTGATTTGCTAAAAAACCTGAATATACACCATCAAATTTAAGTCCTAACTTTTGCCAATGGTTTAATATTTTAGGCAGTTCATCGGTTAGGTCACAAAAAGTAAAGTCTGTAAATTCAGTAGTATGTGTAGATAGCACTGCGGTTGGCAAAGGGCATACTTGTATACCCATAGAAGATAAAAGCGGTAATACTATTGTTAACGAAGTTCTGCCAAAACCTGAAATATCGTGAACAGCAATAAGTTTAGGAGGTGTGTTAGAGGCCATATTTCTTCCTTGAAAAAATGAATTTACATACCTAGAAAAGGTTTTATCCAAATAAATGTTGTTACTGCTAAAGCAATAATAAGCATAAGTTTTATTTTACTTTCTGGAACATATTTTTGTACTCTTGCGGCGGCGGTCATGCCAATTAGGCCGCCAATTCCGAACAAAGCCCCAAGCATAAAGTCGGGCATAAGCCCATTTGATGGAAAGAACAAAGCAAATATTGTTGAACAGCTAACACTAATAAAAGAGGAAGCTAGTGTAAGCAATAGCATAGGAGCGGCTGTAATATATACTGGTATTCTAAAGTAATACAGTATTAAAGGAGCAAGAAAAACACCGCCGCCAATGCCATAGCTAGTTCCAATTGTAGCAATTGCTGCGGTTAGTAAAACAATAGAGCGTACTTTGTAGCTATAGGTTTTACCATCAAAGCTAAAAGTACATTTTTCTAATGTATTTTCTATAATTTTTAAAGAATAAGGATCTTTTGGTTTTGTTTTTTGAGTATCTTTACGAAGATAATCTCTAGTCATATTAAAGGTTAAATATAAGAAAATGAAAAAAGAATAAATTCTAAAGTCGCTTTGGTCGGTAAGAATAAAGGCACGTATCGCAGTGCCTAGTATTGAGCCAGGAACTAAGCCACACAAAATGGCTAAAGATAAAGGCATAAGTAGGCGTTTTTCTTTGTAATACCTATAAAGACTATTTGGTATAGAAATAAAATTATAGAACTGATTTGTTGCACTAACTGATGGTGTTACGTAGCCTAAAACTTCAACTTGAAAAGGCATAATAAGAAAAGCACCGCTAAGTCCAGCCATGCCTGTAAAAAATGATAAACACATAGTAAACAGCGGTGGTATATACCATGCTACTTCCACATCAGCTATTGGAAAATACATTATTAATCCTTGAGGATAGTGTAATTTAATAAAAGCAGATTTTTATAAAGGGCAATATTAGTCTTTATAGTCTTTCAGATTATATAAAATGCCTTGCAATAAAGAATCTTTATCAGGTAAAGGCGGTACGCTACTATTTGCCGTATCGGAATTAGCAACGTTAGCTGTATTGCTTTGACTTAGCATATCAAAATCATCAAGAATATCTTGTGCGTTTTGATTATCCATATCACGGCTATCCGCTTCAATATTCATGCTTTCAATATCGTCTAACATATCTGCTACATTATCGCTTGGAGCTTCGGCAGACATTTGCAAATCTTCAAAAGGGTCTACTTCATTACTTGCCATAACTTCCATATTTGCCATAGCTTCCATTTCATCAAAAGGGTCAGCTTGGTTTTGTTCAAGGTTTTCTTGATTATCTAAACTTTCTGGTAAGTCAAAAACAAGTTCATCTTCAATCGCATTATCAGTAGTTACATTGAAATTCGCACTAGCTTCTAGGCTAATATCGTTAGCAAAATCAGCTTCATCTAGGTTATTTTCTTGGTTGGTAGCAAAGAAATCTTCTTCTAGTGGTTCATTTTCTTCACTTATAAAAGCGTCTTCTTCTGTTTCTGAGTTTTGAAAATCGTAAGAGCTGGTATTTGCAATGCTTTGAGCTATAGTTTCAGCGTTGGAATTTAAGCTTTGGCTGGTTGGTGATGTATCAAAATTATCTAAATTCTCTAAACTATTATAGTCCTCTATGTTAGTTGTAGG
>CAYJFV010000002.1:0-5893 GCA_964369275.1 uncultured Desulfovibrionaceae bacterium | reverse complement strand
ATCTAAACTATAGTCTTCTAAGCTATGGTCTTCAACGTTAGTTGTAGCTTGAGTTTGAGGAATTGCAAGGCTAGCACCGCTTGCTAAAGCATCTTCTTCTAAAAGAGCCGCAATTTCTTCACGAATAATTTTTGCAGCCGCCGCGGCAACCATTGAGTCTAGGTGGCTTAGTGAATTTTCTATATTATCAAGTCTTGAAGCAAGAAGTTCAATTTTTGCGGTATTTTTTTCAACTTTAGTTCTTACTTGTGTCATAAGCATATCCATTTGTGCGTTTGCGTTTTCAATTTCTGTAAGTTTATTTTCAAAAGCTACAATTCTTAGAGCGTGCTTTTCTAGTTGCTCTGTCATTTCATAAATAAATTTTTCTACGGTAAGCCTATCATCACCTTCTGCTTGAGCCGCTACTTCGGAAGAAAGAAGCTGAAAATCACCTCGGGTGTCTAGTAAACCATCGTCAAGTTTAGCAAGTTTATCGCGTAAATTGGCAAGGTTAGTTTCAATTTCTTCATAACTTGGCTCGGCACTAAGTGAAGTAAAACCAAGGTCGTTTTTATTATTTTGCTTGCGTTTTAAATCGTTCAATTCAGCACTAAGTAGGCGAAATTCTGAGAATAATAAATTGAATTGAGCCTGTGCATTTGTGCTTTCAATATTTGCATACGCACTAGGAATAGGGGCAATATTTGCATGAGAAGCCTGTGCAATTTCAGTAGCCATTTTTGTTATAGGCTGAAATAGTTCTACAAATTCAGAAATGTCGCCTGAAATATGAGAAGTTTTTGCTTCAACTGGTTTAGAAAATTCTAAATTTTCAGCAGGGCTTGCTTCTGCTAAATCTTTTTCAATACTTTCTTTAGCTTCATTAGCAATATCAGCTTGGTTTTCTTCTAGTTCTGAAACATCAAAATCGCTAATTGATTCAATAAGTTCTTCATCATTTAATAAGCTTTCAGTATCAAATTCGCCTTGCAATTCAAGCAGTTCATTATCTAATTCTTCAGGATTTAAACTTTCAGGGTCAATAGCGGCAAAGTCTATAGCACCTTGCCCTAGCTCTATTTCTCCGCTATCATCTGTAATTGTTTTTTCTTCGTATGATATTGAGCCACCACCTAGTTCGGCATCTAGTTGAGCGTCAAAATCGTCAAAATCATCTGTATCTATTGCAGTTGATGTTGCTGTAGTTTCTTCAAGGTTTGTAGTGTCTAAATCTGTAGGAGTATCTTCTTGTAGAAAATCGTCAATATCTAAATCCGTTTGATTTTCAGTAGGGCTAGTTTCTGCTTGTGGAATATCTTCTTCGCTAAAATTTTCTTCAAGATTTTCTTGAATATCTAGCATTTCATCGAAAATATCTTCATTTTTAGGGGCAAAAACAGGCACACTTATTCCTAAGCTTTCTGCTTCTGTTTCTTGCGTGGTTTCACTAGTATCTTCAATGTTTTCTACATTATTTTCTACATCGTCGATATTTGTAATATCTTCAATAAGATCAATATGTTCTTGACTTAGCTCTTCTGGTTGTTCTTGAATATCAACTAAATCAACAACTTCATTTTCAAAAAGCGAATCTAAATCAGAAAGAAGATCGTTTGCAGATTTTTTTTCTAAATTATGTGAATCACCCTCATCTATTGCAGAAATTTTTTCTAAATCCGCTAGGCTTAGCTCTTCATCAAGTTGGTTGAAGTTTTGAATGGTACTTGTTTCAAGGCTATCAAGACTAGGTACACCCTCTTTAATAGTTGCATTATTAGAGGGTGCTTCTTCACTATCAAAAATATCTGCACTGGCGGAAATATTATCTAAAGAAGCAAGCAAGTCATCTAAATTTTCTTCTGGTTCTTCTTCATAATCTGGAATAATATCAAAGCCTTGAGTGCTTGAGTTTTCGCTAGAGCTTGGCTCTTCATCTAAAGAACTGTTAAATTCTTGACGTTTTTTTGCAATTGCGGCTGTAAGTTCATCTAGTGAAGATTCATCTATATCATCATGAGTATTTTCGTTTTGATGAAGAGCAGGCTCGTCATCTTGCACATCTAATTCGCTTGCTAGTTTATCTAAGTCAGCTAGGGGGTCAAAGTCGTCTAAGTTGTCTAGGTCGTCTTTTGTATTTGGCGAATCGAAATTGTCTAAATCGTCTAGAGCATCAAGGGAATCAAGGTCGTCAAGTATGCTAGATTTATCAGCATTATCATGTTCTGTTGATATAGAAAAATCTAATTCACCGCCTTGTTCAACTAAACCGTGGTCAATATCATCGTCAAGCTCGTCGATTAATTTATCAAGGTGTTCAGTAGTGTCATGTTCTTCTTGAGGTGCAGTATGTTCAGTATTATCATTAGAATAATTTGATAGGTCGTCAGAAAGACCATCTAAAAGGTCGGCATCGTTTCCAGAGCCGTCTACTTTTAAATCGGAAGTAAGTTCAAAGATATCTTTAGGGTCTATGACTTCCATGAGTTCATAGACATTCTCCTCTGCCTGAGAAGAGGAAAGAGCTTGTTCAGACATAAATTGACCTCGTTAAAATTTTAATACATGCATCTCATTTTTATACGCAATAGTATATTGTTTTTGCCTCGCCGTCAAACAGAAAAAAATTACATAAAAGATATGAGCTATCTAGCTTTATAATTTTATACTAAGCTATCATGTTTGACGTATTTTTTCATCCGTGCTAAAAAGGTTTAGTAAATTAAACTTTCAAGGAAAGAAATATGGATATTCGCTTTCAGCCAAAGAATCACTGGAAAAGTGACATCGGGCTTTTTTTTGTTTTTGAAAATGAAACTATAGAAGATATTGAAAAAAGACATTCTAATCTTTTTGCCACTGCCTCATGGTTAACTATCGCCCCAGCGTGGAGAGACTTTAGTGCAAAAGCAAAAGAATTATTATTACTTTATGGTCATAAAGACAATGAAATTTCTCGTGCCTACGCTATAGGGTTAGGAAAAAAAGAAGAATTAAGCATAGATACGCTAAGAAATGCAATGGTAAGTGCATTAAAAGCCTGTAAAGCTTTAAAGCAAGAAAATATAGGCTTAGATATTTCTTCACTAGAAAGTTTTGTACCTTTATTTGAAAAGAAAGGTTATACATTTGAATATCTTGTTGAAGAAGTATGTACTGCTGCTTGCGTAGCAAACTACGCCTTTAAAAAATATAAAACAAAAAGTTAAAAAGAAGAAAACGAAGCAGAAACTAAAGCTGCAACCATTCTTTCTTTATTTATTGATGAAGAACATGTTTCTGATAAAGTGCAAATTCCAGCAAGAATTGGGCAAGCAAACGCAAAAGGCATGAGCCTTGCCCGTGATTTAGCAAACGAACCTGCAAACGTGCTTACTCCAATTGGTTTTGCACAAGAAGCTGAAAAAGTTGCTAAAAAATATAATTTTAATCTAAAAGTGCTAGATAAGGCAGATTTAGAAAATCTTGGAATGAATACTTTCTTAGCTGTAGCTAAAGGTTCAAGTAACGACCCTCGTTTAATAGTGCTAGAATACACACCAAAAAATTGTTCTAAAGATGCGAAACCTTATGTTTTTGTTGGTAAAGGGCTAACTTTTGATTCTGGCGGCATAAGCTTAAAACCATCAAGCGGCATGGAAGAAATGAAAACTGATATGTCTGGTGCGGCGGCTTTATTAGGTTTATTTGAAACTCTTGGTGAAGCTAAAGAATCTTTTGAGCCAACACGCCCAATTATTGCTTTACTTGGCTGTGCTGAAAATATGCCAGATGGCAATGCCGTTAAACCAGGCGATGTTATTAAAACCTACAATGGTAAAACAGTTGAAATTACTAATACAGATGCAGAGGGGCGTTTAGTGTTGATTGACACGCTAACTTATGCTCAAAAAAATTATTCAGCTGATTATTTAATAGATGTTGCAACTTTAACAGGTGCTTGCGTAGTTGCACTTGGTGACGATGCGGCAGGGTTATTTGTAAATGATGACGAACTTTCACAAAAATTACTTACAGCTTCTGATCGCACAGGTGAATTAATTTGGCGTATGCCACTTTGGGAACACATGCTAAAGAAAATTGAAAGTCATGTTGCTGATATTGATAATGCTGGCCCAAGATGGGGCGGAGCAATTACAGCTGCTGTTTTCATTCAACAATTTATTGATAAAGATCAAAAATGGGCTCATCTTGACATAGCAGGCCCTAACTTTAGTTCGGCTGACAGGGGTATTTATTCTAAAGGTGGTACAGGCTTTAGCACTCGTCTACTTTTTGATTTTATCCGTAACAACTAAATATAATTAACATTAATATACCCACGCTTTATTATTTAAGGTGTGGGTATATTTTATATAAATATGAAATATATAGAAAAAAAATGTATTAAAGTAGCTGGTAAAGCTATGCACCAAACAGGCATGTTGCAAGAGGGTGCAAAAGTTGGCGTTGCGGTATCTGGCGGGGTTGATTCTTTTTCTTTACTTAAAATTTTGAAATACCGTCAAGCAATTGTTCCTTTTAATTTTTCCTTTATGGCTTTGCATGTAAACGCTGGTTTTGATAAAGAAAATCATAAACCTTTAGTAGAGTGGTTAAAACAAGAGGGCATAGCGGGGCATTGCGAAGTAACTAATCATGGTTTAGTTGCTCATTCAGAAGAAAATAGAAGCAAATCGCCTTGTTTTTATTGTGCAATGCTTAGGCGTAAAAGGCTATTTGAATTGTGTAAAGAATATAATTTAACGCATTTAGCTTTTGGGCATAACGCGGACGATTTAATTACAAATTTCTTTATGAATATTTTTCAAAATGGGCGAGTAGATGGAATGAGCATGAACGAGCCATTTTTTGGCGGTGAATTGCATGTAATACGCCCACTTATGCTGTTAGATAAAAAAGACATTATCAAGGCGGCAAAAATTTGGGAGCTTCCAATTTGGAAAAATCCTTGTCCTTCTTCTGGTTCAACCAAAAGAAGTTCTGCTATGGAACAATTTGAATTTCTATGCGAAAATAACCCAACAAAAAGACGTACAGCCTATAATGCATTAACCCGTTGGCAACTAGAAAAAAACTTTGATGTAAATTACGAAGGGAAGTAGATATTATTTTTCCTCTAAGTCTTTAAAAAAGGTCGCTATGCGTTCCTGTTCTTACAAGGTATAAAATTAATTCACTTTCATTCACTTCATAGATTAAAAGCCAATCGGGCTGAATATGGCATTCACGGCAGCCTTTGAAATTACCTATAAGTTGGTGGTCTTTATACTTAGCTGGTAGTGTTTCTTGATTAGCTAAAAGAGTCACAACTTCTTCAAAAAGTTCTGCTTTATATCCACGCTTAAGTATCCGTTTGAAGTCTTTTTTGAAAGAATTATGATACTTAATCGTCAGCATTTAAATCTTCCATTAAATCAGCGACAGAGTGAAAGCTTTTACTTACGTTCTTATTGTTTCTCACATCTTCAATCGCTCTAAGAGTTTTTGCACTACTTGTGTTACGAGTAAGAGTAAAGGGTATTCCTTGCTCTCTTACTGATTGCTTCACAAAAGCGATAAATGCTGATGTCATAGATAAGCCTAAATCAGAAAAAAGCTCTTCTGCTTCTTTCTTTAAATCTTCATCAATACGTATTGTGATGTTTGTGCTTGGCATGACTTTCTCCTTGTATTAATAATATAGTGCAATACTTTTGCATTGTCAATACAAGGGAGCCGAGGTTTATTATAAAGGCGTTCGTTCGCTAAAAATTTTATGCGTATCGCATACCTTTAAAACAAAAAAGTCCTTACATTTCTGCAAGGACTTTATACTTCTAAATGGGGCGAAAGAAGGGGATTGAACCGACTTTATAGTATAGATTTTGGATACTTCGTACACAAAATCCTCACTTCACAAGAAGCGTGGTTC
>CAYJFV010000001.1:22431-33733 GCA_964369275.1 uncultured Desulfovibrionaceae bacterium | reverse complement strand
TATGAAAAGGAAAACAAAAGAGCTTTGCTCTTTTGTTGACGTGGGTTCTTAGGGAACTGACCTTCCCTAAGCCGTCGGAGACATAAAAAAATATACTAATATAATTTGCAAGATGATAATAATTGTAATTTTCTTAGTTTGACATTTTTTTGAAGTTTGACTATATTTCATCTTTATTTTATAAAACGATACACTTTGCATATACAATACATTTTAACTTAAATAATATAGGATTTCCCATGTCACAACAAAATAGACAGCTTACTCCAGCAGAGGTTGAAAAGGCGAAGCAAGAGCTTCAAAAAATGAAACCAGAAGAGCGTAATGCTTTATTGAAAGAATTAGAAAAAGAATTACAAAGTGAAACTTCTAAAGAAGCTGCACCTTTACTTGAATTTATATTAAAAAACATTCGTAAAATTATTATAGCTCTTGTTGCGGTGGTTATACTGATAGCTCTTACTAATTACTTACAATATAGAAGTGAACAAGAACTAACTGATGCACAAGCAGAGCTTAGCCAAATAAGCACTATGCAAGACTTATATGTAAAACTTGATGCTTTAGAAGCTTTTGCAATTAGAGCCCCAGAGGAATTACAAGTTGCCATTATTATGGAAGAAATTAATTCAAGTATTCCTTTAGAAGAATATGACTTTGCAATTGCAAAAATGAAAGTTCTTATTGAATTAGAAAAGAATAATGCTTTAGGCGTTTCTATGACTTTTGCCCTTTCTGACCTTTTAGTAAAAATTGATAGACTAGATGAAGCCCTAATGGTTTTAGAAGATTTTCTTGAAATTGCCCCTAAAGACGATAAAAACACTGTACTTGAAGAAATTGCTATTACTGCAGAGCTTATGGGTAATATTGATAGAGCAGTTGCCGCTTATACTGAATTACTAGCTCAACCTGATTTAATTCAAACACATCAATACTATCAAGAAAGAGTAAACGCTTTAACAAAGTAGTAACTATAGCTTATAAATATTCTTTTTTATAAAAGAAGAGTTTATTATAACAGAAAATTAAATTATAAAGCAGTCTAATAAATAATTTTAGGCTGCTTTTTTTATTAATTGTGCATTATCTGTAAAAAAAATCTTGCATTAAAAACAAATTGATTGTATAATCAACCAACAAAATTTTTATAGCGAGTAACTATTTGAATAAATTTTTATTTTAATTTTGTATGAAGACAAAATTTTACTTTTTGTTTATTGTTTGTGCATTCACGCAAAAAATAATAATATTTTTTCACTTGAAAAATAGATATTCTTTGATACACTAAAAAGCAATCATTTCCCAATTTATTAAGTTTGGAGGACTTTATGGCTAATAAATGGAAAACTATGGATGGTAACACTGCGGCTACTCACGTTGCGTATGCATTAAGTGATGTAAGTGCTATCTACCCTATCACTCCATCTTCTACAATGGCAGAAGTAATGGATGAGTGGACACTACAAAACAAAAAGAACGTAATGGGACAAGATCCTGCGGTTCGCACATAACAATCAGAAGCAGGTGCTGCTGGTGCTGTGCATGGTTCATTAGTAGCTGGTGCTTTAACCTCTACATTTACAGCTTCACAAGGGCTTTTACTCATGATACCAAACATGTATAAAATCTCTGGTGAACTTCTTCCTGGTGTTTTCCATGTTGCTGCACGTGCATTATCTGCTCATGCATTATCAATTTTTGGCGACCACCAAGACGTTATGGCAGCACGCCAAACTGGTTTTGCTTTCCTTTGTTCAAACTCCCCACAAGAATCAATGGACTTAGCTTTAGTAGCTCACTTAGCTGCTATTGAATCATCAGTTCCATTCTGTCACTTCTTTGATGGTTTCCGTACTTCACACGAAATTCAAAAAATTGAAGTTATTGACTATGAAGACATTCATTCAGTAGTAAACTGGGAAAAAGTACAAGAATTCCGCGAACGTGCTATTAGCCCTGAAAATCCACAACAACGTGGTACAGCACAAAACCCTGATACATATTATCAAGGGCGTGAACGTGCTAACCCATACTATGATGAAGTTCCAAATATCGTTTTGGATGCAATGAAAAAAGTAAAATCTATCACAGGTCGTTCATACAAATTATACGATTACTATGGTCACCCAGAAGCTGACCGCGTAGTTATTGCTATGGGTTCAGCATGTGAAACTTTAGAAGAAGTAGTAGATTACTTAAACGCTAATGGCGAACGTGTAGGCGTTCTAAAAGTTCGTTTATACCGTCCTTTTGCGGCTGACTATTTATTACGTGCAATTCCTGCTACTGCTCAAACAATTACTGTTTTAGACCGCACAAAAGAACCAGGTGCTCTTGGCGATCCATTATACTTAGATGTTACAACTGCTTTTGCAGAAGCTAATACAATGCCTTCAATTATTGCTGGCCGTTATGGTTTAGGTTCTAAAGAATTTTCACCAGCTATGGCTAAAGCAGTATTCGACAATATGCTTTCAATGTCACCTAAAAACCACTTTAACGTTGGTATTGATGACGATGTAACGTACACCTCACTTGAAATTGGTGAAGTATTAAATACAGTTGCTGAAGGTACTGTTCAGTGTCAATTCTTCGGTCTTGGTTCTGATGGTACTGTAGGTGCTAACAAACAAGCTATCAAAATTATTGGTGATAACACTAATATGTTTGCTCAAGGGTATTTTGCTTACGATAGTAAGAAATCAGGTGGTTTCACCGTTTCTCACTTACGTTTTGGTGATAACCCAATTAAGTCAACATACCTTGTAAACCAAGCTGACTTTGTTGCTTGCCATAAGTCTGCATATGTAAACCAGTATGACCTTCTTGAAGGCATTAAAGAGGGCGGCACCTTCCTTCTAAACAGCCCTTGGTTAACTTTAGAAGATATGGAACGCGAACTTCCAGGCAAACTAAAACGTGAAATCGCACAAAAGAAAGTAAAACTATATTCAGTTGACGCTGTTAAAGTTGCTACAGAAGCAGGGCTTGGCGGTCGTATTAACATGATTATGCAAACTGCCTTCTTCAAACTTTCAAACGTATTACCATTTGAAAAAGCAGTTGAATTATTAAAAGAATCTATCAAAAAAACTTACGGTTCTAAAGGCGATAAAGTCGTTAATATGAACATTGCTGCGGTTGATGGTTCTTTAGATGCTGTTGTTGAAATTCCTTACCCATCTTCTTGGGCTAATGCTGAAGATTCAGCTTCACCATTCAACGACTCTGACCCATACATTGCAAATGTTGTTCGCCCAATTCTTGCACAACAAGGCGACAAGCTTCCTGTTTCTTCTTTTGAAGCTGATGGTATTGTTCCTAATGGTACAACAGCATGCGAAAAACGTGGTGTTGCAAACGCAATTCCAGTATGGAAACCTGAAAACTGTATTCAATGTAACTTCTGTTCATTTGTTTGCCCACACGCTTCAATTCGCCCATCACTTCTAAATGCAGAAGAATTAGCTAATGCACCTGAAGGTTTTGACGCTATTGCTGCAATGGGTAAAGAAATTAAAGACATGAACTTCCACATGCAAGTATACGCAATGGATTGCCAAGGCTGTGGTTCATGTATTGCTGTTTGCCCTGGTAAGAAAGGCGAAAAAGCTTTATCCTTCGTTGCTATGGATCAAGCACAAGCAAAAGCTAATGTTGAACTTGAATTTGTTACTGAAAACGTAATGCCTAAAGGCGATATGGTTGAACGCGGCACTGTTAAAGGTTCACAATTCCAGCAACCACTTCTTGAATTTTCTGGTGCTTGTGCTGGTTGTGGCGAAACACCTTATGTAAAACTTCTTACTCAACTATTTGGCGAACGCATGATTGTTGCTAACGCTACTGGTTGTAGTTCTATTTGGGGCGGTTCTTCACCAACTAACCCATACTGCACAAATGACGATGGCTTTGGTCCTGCTTGGGCTTCATCATTATTTGAAGATGCAGCTGAATTTGGTTACGGTATGAAAATTGCCTACAACCAACGCAGAGCACAACTTTCACGTGCTTTACAAGGCTTATTAGACAAATCACCATCAGCTGAACTTGTTGAAGCTATTAATGGTTGGGAAGCTAATAAAGAAAAAGGCGATGAATCACGCGAATACGGCGAAAAAATTCTTGATATTCTTCACGAAGAATTTCACGGAAAAGACGTAGACGATGAAACTTACGACTATATCTCAGCTGCATTCCAAATGGCTGAACTATTTACTGCAAAATCACAATGGATTTTCGGTGGCGACGGTTGGGCTTATGATATTGGTTTTGGTGGCTTAGACCATGTTTTAGCTTCAGGCGAAAACATCAACGTTCTTGTTATGGATACAGAAGTATACTCTAACACAGGCGGTCAAGCTTCTAAGGCAACTCCATTAGGTTCTATTGCAAAAATGGCTTCTGGTGGCAAACGCATGAAGAAGAAAGACCTTGGTGCAATGGCTATGAGCTATGGTTATGTATATGTTGCTAGCGTAAGCATGGGTGCAGATATGAACCAAGTACTTAAAGCTTTCAAAGAAGCAGAAGCGTATGATGGACCATCATTAATTATTGCTTATGCTCCTTGTATCAACCAAGGTATCAGAAAAGGTATGGGTAGAACTCAAGAAGAAGCTAAATTAGCTGTTACTTCTGGTTACTGGCCAATGTACCGCTTCAACCCATTACTAGCTGATGAAGATAAAAATCCATTTATCTTAGACAGTAAAGAACCAGATGGAACTATTTTAGAATTCTTAGCTGGTGAAAACCGTTATAGCCAAATGGCTAAAATAGATGCTGAATTAGCTCAACAAATGCAAACTGAATTAGAAAAAGATGCAGTAAAACGCTACAAAAAGCTAAAGGCTTTAGCAGAATAAAAAAATAAACATTGAAAAGGGAGGTTTATTACCTCCCTTTTCAAAACTGATTAAGAATAGTATTCTTGAGGTGTATCAATGAAAAATCTTTATCTTACTTCCGCGTCTACAAAATCAGGCAAAAGTGCTATTGCACTTGGTGTAATGTCTTTATTAAAAGGCTCTTTAAACACTGTTGGCTTTTTTAGACCAATTATTTCTGCCTCAAACGATGTGCAAGACCATGATATTACACTTATAAATTCCTACTTCAAATTAAGTTTTGAATACGAAGAATGTTTTGCTTGCACACTTAATGAAGCACGCGAACTTATCAATGCTGGGCAAACCGATGTACTTATGGAAAAAATTCTACGTAAGTACAATGAACTTGCAGCTAAATGTGATTTTGTGCTTTGTGAAGGCACTGACTTCTTGGGAAAAGATACTACCTTTGAATCAGAAATTAACTATGAAATTGCTGCAAACTTAAATGCTGATGTAATGCTTATTACAAATGCAAAAGACAGCAACCTTGAAGAACTAGAAAGTTCTTTTTACGCAAATACAGAATCTGCATACGCTAAAGGTGCAGATGTATTAGCCTATATTTTCAATATGTCTGACTTAGCTTCCGACGAAAAAGCAATTCTTTTCCAAAAAATTAACGAAGACAGCAGTAATGAAATTCAACTATACGCAATTCCTGAAAATGAAACTCTTACAAAACCAACTATTAGTGATATTCAAAAATATCTTGGTGCAAGGTTACTTTATGGTCATGAACGTGTAGAAAACCTTGTTAGCGACTACCTTGTAGCAGCTATGCAAGTAAATAACTTTATGAATTACATTCGTGAGGGAAATTTAGTTATTACCCCTGCGGATAGATCAGATATTGTTTTAGCTTCACTTAGTTCTCAAATTTCTTCAGCATACCCTGATATTTCAGGTATTCTTATTACAGGCGGCACTGATTTACCGCGTTCTATCCGTACTCTTATTGACGGTTGGACAGGTACCCCAATGCCACTTTTAACTGTAGAATCGCACACTTTCAAAACAGTTTCTACACTTATGGACTTACATGGGCGAATTAACCCAGAAGATACTAAGAAAATTAACTTAGCACTTTCTACATTTGAAACAAATGTTAATGCAGAACAACTTTTATCTAAAATTTTAGTTGAACACAATAGCGAAAAGAAAACACCTATGATGTTTGAATTTCAATTAATGGAACAAGCTCGTAAACAAAGAATGCGTATTGTTTTACCTGAGGGAATGGAAGAACGTATTTTACGTGCTTGTGAAGTTATTTCACAGCGTAATGTTGCAGATATTGTTTTACTTGGTAACCCTACCGACATTCAAAGAAAAGCACGTGAACTAGGTGTTGATATTTCATCTGCTACTATTTTAGACCCTGCAACAAGTGAACACCTAGACGACTTTGTTAATACCTATTACGAAATTCGTAAAGCAAAAGGTATGACAGAAGAACAAGCTAGAGATAGAATGTTAGATGCTACCTACTTTGGTACAATGATGGTGCATAAAAACCTTGCTGATGGTATGGTTTCTGGTGCAATTAATACTACTGGTCATACAGTTCGCCCTGCACTTGAATTTATTAAAACAAAGCCATCATTCTCAATCGTGTCTTCCGTATTCTTCATGTGCCTAAAAGATAGAGTGCTTGCTTTTGGTGACTGTGCAATTAACCCAGATCCTAACGCTGAACAGCTTGCAGAAATTGCTATTTCAGCCGCTGACACCGCTAAAACTTTTGGTTTAGAAGCTCGTGTTGCAATGCTTTCATACTCTACAGGTACTTCAGGCAAAGGCGTTGATGTAGATAAAGTAGCAGAAGCAACGAAAATTGCACGCGAACGTGCCCCTAAACTTCTTATCGAAGGTCCAATTCAGTACGATGCCGCTATCGACCCAGAAGTAGCACGAACAAAATTACCAGATTCTAAAGTAGCAGGCCGAGCCACTGTATTTATTTTCCCAGATTTAAATACTGGTAACAATACCTACAAAGCAGTTCAAAGAGCAGCTGGTGCAATTGCTATTGGCCCAGTTTTACAAGGCTTAAACAAACCAGTGAACGACCTTTCACGCGGTTGTACTGTAACAGATATTGTTAATACTGTTATTATTACTGCGGTTCAAGCTCAAGCAGAAAAAAAGTAATTATTCACACTAAATAGAATAAAGGCTCTCTTTTAAAAATGAAAGAGAGCCTTTTTGTATTTTTATTTCAGTCTAATTTTATCTATCTTGAATATACCCATCTTTTTCAAGCTGTTCTTTAATTAATGCGGCTTTATTAAAACCTACTCTCAATTTACGTTGTAAGGCTGATATAGAAACTTTTTCCATTGTTGGCAGTATTTTTACTGCTTCTTGGTAAACAGCCTCAGAAGAGATATCAGAACGATTTGAAGAGTCTAATATCGCTTCTTGTTTTGCTTCTGCATATTCTGTAAAATCAATTGAATAATCAGGCTTTTGTTGCTTTTTCCAGTAGTTTACAACTTTATTTACATCATCATCAGGAATAAAGGCACCATGCAAACGCATAAGTTTACCACCACCAGGCTTGAAAAGCATATCTCCACGCCCTAGCAGGGTTTCAGCACCTTGAGCATCTAAAATTGTTCGTGAATCAACCTTTTGTGTAACTTGGAAAGATATACGACAAGGGAAGTTGGCTTTAATTAAACCTGTAACAACGTTAACACTTGGCCTTTGCGTTGCTAGAATAATATGTATACCGGCGGCACGGGCAAGTTGAGCAAGCCTAACAATAGAACTTTCAACATCTTTACCATGCGTCATAATCAAATCAGCCAATTCATCTATAATAATAACAAGATATGGAACATGAGTATGATAAAGCGTTTCTTCTGCATTAGGTTGTAAAGCCTTAGGCAAAGGAGTAGGTTTAGACATTTTTTTTACTTTAGCATTATAATCTGCTATATTTCTAACAGTTAAGTCGCGTAAAAGGGCAAACCTGCGGTTCATTTCTTCTAAAGCCCACTGCAAGGCATTCTTTGCTAGTTCCATTTCTGTAACTACTGGGTGAACTAAATGAGGTAAGCCTTCATACATTGAAAGCTCTATGCGTTTAGGGTCAATAAGTAAAAGCTTTACTTCATCAGGTTTAGCTTTGTACAAAAATGAAATAATGATAGAGTTTAAACAAACTGACTTACCTGCACCAGTTGCACCCGCTATAAGCAAGTGTGGCATTTTAGCTAAATCTGCTGAATAAGGTTTACCTTTAATATCTTTACCAAGAGCCATGGTAAGCATTGAAGCAGAATCTTGATAATCTGCACCGCCTATTAGCTCGCGAAAAGAAACATCTGCCCTTTCATCGTTCGGAACTTCAATACCAACAGTATCAGAACCAGGAATAGGAGCTTGTATACGTACAGAAACGGATTTCAAATTCATTGCTAATTCATCAGATAAATTAGTAATTTTACTTACGCGTATGCCCGCTGCTGGCTGTATTTCATACATAGTAATAACAGGCCCAGGAACAGCACGTACCATTTTTGCTTGTATTTTATAATTATCAAGTGCTTTAATTATACGTTCGCCTTTTTCTGTTAAAACAGCTGGGCTAAGCTTAATTTCTTTACTATGAGATTGTGCAAGTAAAGAAATTGGAGGTAAAACAAGTTCAGCTGGTGCTTTTTTTTGTTCTACAACTTCTTTTTGCCCTTTCTCTTTCTTTTTTGGAAATAAATTCCAATCTTTAATGCTTTTCTTTTCTTTAGTTGTTGCTTTTGCTGATTTTTTCTTTTCTTCTACAGAGAAAAATTCATCATCAGCCTCTTTTATAATATCAACATCGTCAAAGTTTTCAAAAGCACCATCAAGGCTATCATCAAAATCCTCTTGAAAATCGTCGTCAATGGCATCATCTATAAAAATTTCTATAGGTTCATCGTCATTCTTTTTTGATTTTTTTGCAAAAAGAGAAGTCATTTTTTCTTTAAGCTTACTTTTGCCTTTAGGCTTATCTTCTACAGTATCAAAGTCATCGGCATATTCAATTTTTAGAGAACTTGGCTTTTCTTCAAGAGCTAAAATATTATTTTTTTTATTTTTTTTGTCTTTTACCTTTTGGTTAACCGCAGAAACCCCTTTTGCTGTCACCGAAGAGGTTTTGTGTGCCACACCAAACCAAGAAATATTAAATAATAAATGTGTTGAATAAAGTAATGCTAGCCCCCAAAGCAAGGCAGAGCCTACAACAGAAAGATATAGTATAGCATTTGTATACAAGAAGTCGCCACAATAGCCACCGCCATAAATTGCACGGATATTTAAATTAAAGGCTGAAGCACCTGAGATAACACATATAACAAGTAAAAGCCCGCCAATAAAACGGCGAAAGCTAGACTTCATTATTTTAATTAAATGCCCAAAGCCTAAAACCAAGCAGAATATTGACCAAAAGTATGCACCAATACCAAAATAGTATACAAGAAAGTATGCAATTGTTGCCCCAATTACACCAATCATATTTGCATGTCTATAGCCAAGTGCGTTCTCGTGAAAAATTGGCACATCACTAGGTGAATAAGAATACAGTGAAATAGCTATAACAATGCCAACTGCAACAATAAATAAGCCAAGTATTTCATTACCCGATTTTATATGTACAGAAGTAGAATCCGCCACTTTATCTTCTTTAGACTTGTCAGAATTAATTTCTTTGTCTATTTCTTCTTTCGTAAATTTTTTCATTTTTTAAAGATATACAATTCAAACGAACTGGTCAAGTTATTGCAAAAAGAGAAATGCTTCAATAGTTTATAAATATCTTAAGTTTAAGTATATTATTCTATTTTTTTTCATAAGGGTTTACTACGATTCTTGCTTTTTGTAAGCTTTTTTTATGAGCATACATACGCTCGTCAGCTAGCTTTATTATTTCATCAGGAGTTTCAAAATCTAGCTTATTTTCAACCATAACAACGCCGTAACTTATTGAAGTTTCGTATTCTTTGTTGTGTATTTTAGCAATTTCAAAAATATCATCACTGCATTGTTTAATTTTATCAACCGCGGTAGTTGCAGCAAAACTTTTTCCAACAATTAAAAATTCGTCTCCACCTAATCTTGCAATTGTTTCTGAACTAAAATGCTGCTTCAATGTTTCAGCAACTTGCTTTATATAAAAATCGCCTTCATGGTGACCATAGGTATCGTTTACTACTTTTAATCCGTTCATATCAGCAAAAATTACGTAGAAAGGCTCATCATCTTCAAGAAACTGATTAATTCTTGTATAAGCGACTTCACGTACCTTCAAAGAGGTAAAAGCATCTACAGAACTTTCTTCAACAAGTTTACGTAAATCTTTTCTGCCTTCTCTAATTGCGTTTGCTAGTGAGGTAAATCTATTCTTGTGAGTACTTAACACACTAAACATATAATCAAAAATAAGACACAGGAAGAAGCTTAGAAGTGAACATACGCCTATTTTAATAACTAAGTAGCTAATTCTAATATCATCGGGAAAATGTAATGGGTATAAAAGGTAGGTACTAGTTAGACAATAAATAAATATCGCAGAGAGAAGTATTATGGAAAATTGAATATTTCGCCCAGTCTTCACAACTTGTACATAATGGGTTTTATCAAATAAAAATTTAACCAATAACACATAAGGAAACGTTACTAAGAAAAGTAATGTTGTAATTGTTATTCTATGCTCTTGATTAGCCACTAATTCATATATTTGCAAATCGTAATATAAAGCGGCTAAGCCAATAATTATCATACGCATTGCTATTACGTGTAAGCACAATGTAAGTGATCTATAAACTAAAATAATCCAATTTTGTCTAAATATAATTTTTAACTCAACCAGGTACAGAAAGAATAAAATAGAAAGAGCTAAATATTCATATTCAAAACTTACATGAAAAATATAGTATAAATAGAAAAATGAATTAAATAATGTAGCTAAAGCATATTGGATTTTTTTACTAGCATCATATAACCTAGTACTATAAAAATAAAATGCCGCAGAATATAGCAAAAAGGAAGAGAAGAAAAGAAACATTTGCATTAGCTTTCACCATATCCTTGATTATTATGCGAATAAAACTGTTTTTTATCTTGACGCATTAGTAAGTCAACTCTATCAAGTAGCACCGCTAAGTTTTGCTTAGTCTCTTCTGGCGTAATATAAATTGCACCTAGGCTAATGGATAATGTAAAATCTTCTATTTTTTGTTTTTGTGAAACTTGTTCTTTTATTCTTGTAGATACCAAATCTAAAGCAGCAGAGCTTTCTACTCCTAGTAAAATAACAAGAAACTCATCACCGCTTATACGAGCAGCTAAATCTGTTTCACGTAAAGATTCTGCAATTACACCTGCTGTTTCAATTAAGTAAATATCACCTTTGTCAT
>CAYJFV010000001.1:0-22421 GCA_964369275.1 uncultured Desulfovibrionaceae bacterium | reverse complement strand
CCCATAAGTATAGTTTACATATTTCAAGGCATTAACATCAATAAAAATTAATCCAAAGCCCGCATCTGATGTATTAATAATCTCATCAAGCTTTTCAAAGATATATTTCTTATTATACAACTTTGTTAGTTGATCCATCACCAACTTATTACTTGCCTCTTTACGCCTAATTTCTACATCATTATAGTTTTTTTGAGCAAAGTCAGACTGGGCTTTATACATTGAAAGGTTAATAAACTGAATAGTATAAAGCAGCAAGTAGTAAAAAACCCCAATTGAAATAGTTAATATTACAATAAATTGCAACGATTGGGCTGGAAAGTAATAATCTGTAACTAAGCAGAATATATCAAAAGATAAATAAAGCAAAATAAAAAATGTTGTTCCTGTCAACGTTTCTGCATAAGGCGAAGCGAGTGATATACGCTTTATATAACGTACTGGTATTATTTGCTCCATAATAATTAATGCACTAAGTGCAATAACAACTGTTACAAGCAAAACATAGTACGACAATTCATGATTAATTAGTAGATCCAAAGGAGCTATTTTAAGAAAAGCACTAAATGACATTAGAACAAATATGTGTATAGTAGCAATATGATATGCAAAAATAACAGCACCAAATAAAATTTGTCTTATAACAGTTTTTGCTAAAAGCCTAAACTCAAAAAACAACATAATACCAATTAAAAAGAATGCAAAAGAGTACAATTCTTCTCGCCCCATAAAACAAATAACAACAGTGGTATTTATGCAAGAGAAAAGAACATACAAGAATTTATTTTTTCTTGAATTACTCAAAACTTTAGCAGCATAACTGAAGAGTGCAATATTATAAACAAACAATAATGCTAAAGTAATAATGGGCAAATAGTTTTGCAAATTCATAAATATTATCTACATATACAAGAATAACAGATTATATAATAACATTCCAACATAAAGCAACTTGTATACAAAGTTATAATTTTGCAGCTAGTATATTAAACAAAGAACAAAAACAACAATATATAAAAAGCAAGTCAAACAAAAAATTACATTCTTTACTATACAAGCTGAATAATACTATAAAAAATATAATTTGACAATTGCAAAATAAAGCTAGAATTATTTTAGTATAACCACTTATAATAACAGTTATTTAACACTAAAAATTCTAAATTTTGCAAACTCGCCTATTTCATTTAATGAACATGCTGTTGAATATGCATCAGCAAGCATAGCGGAATTTGCTTTGCAGGTTATGGAAGTAATACTTGGACTTATTGCATTAACAGGATTAATTATGTGGTGACGCTGAGCATCTTTATCAAAATACCGTTGATACGAACCTGAAGTGGCAACAGCTGCATTTATTAGTGGAAACTGAGCAAGTAACTTAGATGTCTCGTATGGGTTTTCCACACCAATAATCCAAGGTTCAGTAGAGGATTTATACCCCTTAGCAATAATATCACCGCCTGCATTTATTATATGATTTTTGATATTCAATTGAACAAGAACATCTGAGGCTTTATCAATTATATAGCCTTTTGCTATAGAATCTAAGGTGATAGACATACCTTCTTGCTTGAAATGAATGTTTGAATTTGCAATTTGAATTTGCTTATAATCCATTCTATTTTGAGCATCAATAATAGCTTTGGAGTCAATACTTTTTGCAACATTTTCAATATCTTGCTGAGCTTCAAATAAATCTAATAATGGTTTTACCGCAGGGTTATAAAGTGCCTTTGATTTATTAGCTATAACTAAACTTTCGTTTAGAACATAAAGCAATTCAGCAGGAGCTTTTGCAAGCTTACCATCTGTATTTAACACAGAAAGTGCTGAATTTTTATCGTGTCGTGAAAAAACAACTTCTAGTCGATTAATTTCTTCTAGGGCTTTTTGAAAAGCATTATAAGCCTCTTCTTTATTACTATGCGAAGCAGTAAAGGAAACAATTGTACCCATAGCAAAAAATGTTTGTTTTACAAGAACATTATTTTCATTTGCTTTTGCATTTTTTGTAAACAGTAAAGGTGCCATACTTAAAGCCAACCCAAATTAACTAGTATAAAGAAATTCACGACGTGTTTTCACTTATATACCTCAATAGGCTAATTATTCGCTTTGAGTTGAACTTTCAGTTGCTGCCTTTTCAGCCGCTTTTGCTGCAGCCTTCGCTTTTGCAGCTTCAATTGCCGCTGCTTTTCTAGCTGCTTTTTCTTCTTCACTTTCTTCAGCTACAGGAGCATTTGCCTTAGCTTCTGCTTCTTCCATAACTTTTACATAATCCTCAAATGAATATAACGATTTGAATATATTGCGTTTACAAGATGAAACACAAGCCTTTTCACAAGAATCACCATATTCTAAGCATATTTTGTGGTCTATTTGTACAATATTATCTTTAATAGTAACTGCCTTAGCAGGGCATTTTTTCACACATAAAGTACAAGAAATACAACCAACTTCGCATACTTCTGAAACTTCTTTTGCTTTCTTTTGGGTAGAGCAAAATACCATAACTCTAGCTCTAAGAGGAACAAGCTCAAGCAAACCACGTGGGCAAGCATTCGTACATTTGCCACAACCTGTACAAACTGCAGTATTTACGCGTACAAGCATATCTTCAACATCTAAAGCACCAAAAGGGCAAACTTTTACGCAATCGCCAAGACCAAGGCAAGAATAAGGGCAAGCATCAATACCAAGACCAGAACCAAGACTTGCAGCAGAAGCACATGAGGCTAAACCTTGATATTCAAAACGCTGTACTACATGCCCATCGTTTTTTTCACATCTGCGTACCGCAACCAAGGGGTCTGCCTCGCTAACAGCTTTTCCTGTTAGCTCACCAACCGCAATTGTTGTATCTGCAGAGCCAGCCACACATAAACTTGCAGGAACACTAGGGTCACTTACAACAGCTGAGGCATAGCCCTCACAACCAGCGTAACCACAACCACCACAGTTAGCACCAGGTAAAGCATCAAGAACAGCCTCTACACGAGGATCTTCCTCTACATAAAATACCTTAGATGCAATAGCCAATATTATACCAGCAACAAGCCCAACACCAAATAGAATAAGTACAGAATATGTTAGCATATTTTTTCCTTAAATCATGCCTTTAAAAGCCATAAATGAAAGTGACATTAAGCCTGCCATAATCAAGCCAATAGGTGTGCCTACTAGGTTTCTAGGAACTCTAGCAAACTCTAATCTTTCGCGAATACCAGCCAATAAAACTAATGCAATAGCAAAACCAATACTAGACGCGGTTGCATAAAGCACAGAAGTTAGTAATCCATACCCCTCACGTTGAACAAGTAAAGCTACACCCATAACCGCACAGTGAGTTGTAATAAGAGGAAGGAAAATACCTAAAGAACTGTATAATGGCGGTATCATTTTTTTCAAAAACATTTCAACAAATTGCACTAATGATGCAATAACCAAAATAAAGAAAATTGTTTGAAGATATTCTAAACCAAAAGGTACAAGGAAAAATGCCTGTATTGCCCACGTAAAGATAGTTGCAAGTATCATAACAAATACAACCGCACCACCCATACCAAAAGCAACACCTTTTTCTTTAGAACAACCTAAATAAGGGCAGTTGCCAAGGTATTGTGCTAAAACAATGTTATTTACAAAGATAGCAGAAATAAAAAGTTGAAATATATCCATGACAATTCCTTATTTTTTCATCATTAAAGAAGTGCAGTTTCTGCAAGCATTACAGCCCATAGTTAATGGTTCTGGTGCATCTAAGCCATTACGTCTAGCTTGAATATAATTAATTAGGTTCATAAGTGCAAGAATAAGCCCTAAGCTTATAAAGGCACCTGGTGCTTCAACCATTACTGTAAAAGGTTTAAACCAGTCGCCAAAAACTGGTGTACCAAATAAAGTGCCAGCACCTAGGGTTTCACGAATTGCCCCAAGAAAAGTTAAAGAAGCCCCAAAACCAATTCCCATTCCTAAACCATCAGCAATTGATGGAAGTACAGGGTTTTTATATGCAAAAGCCTCGCCTCTACCAAGAATAATACAGTTTACAACAATAAGTGGCACGAAAATACCAAGTTGTAAATAAAGAGGATACATATATGCTTGCATTAAAAGTTCAACTGCTACAACAAGAGTAGCTGAAATTGCAATAAAACATGGAACACGTACTTTTTTAGGAATGATTCCGCGTAATAATGAAATAAGAGCATTTGCAGCTGTTAATACAAATATAACAGCCATTCCCATACCCAAACCATTTGATGCAGAAGAAGTTACTGCAAGCACAGGACAAAGCCCAAGAACTAAACGAAAAGGTGGTAATTCTTTCCATAGCCCTTTACTAAATTCTTTCCATAATAATTGAAGCATATTAGATTTTCCTTTTATTTTTTTATAAGCTTATAACTTATAAAAATTGAAGGTTTAATTAAATTCCGCCATAATAGTATCTTTCAATGCAGCGTATTCTTTTGAAGCTTTTTGTACCGCTGCAATTGTTGCAGCAGAAGAAATTGTTGCACCAGCCAAAGTATCAATTGTTCCACCATCAGAACTTGGAGCAACTGTAGCACTATCAATACCAACAAACTTATCTGTAAAGAAGGAATCTGTAATACGTGAACCTATACCAGGGGTTTCTTTAGTTGTTGTTATACCAATACCAATAAGGCTGTTATTTTCAACATTAAAGCCAACCATAATACCAACTTCACCACCATAACCAGCAGAAGAGTTTTCTATAGCTACCCCAACAAGTTTTCCGCCTTGTTTATAAGGGAAAACCATTACTTTTTTACCCTCTACATCAAAGGCTTTACGCTCTTCAACAGGATTATTTTCAGCATAAGGATATACAGTTTTAATTGCTGGTTCTTGCACAAATGTAAGAACTTGGCTTTCAATTTGTGCGGCTGTACTAGTTTTTAGGTAGGATAGAACAAAACCACTCATCGCACAAAAGAGCGATAGTACAACTACCATTTTAATCATAGCTGCCATAAACTACTCCATTCCCAAAGGTTTTTGCTTTCTACCTTCAAGTAAAGGCATAATTAAGTTTGCAAGAAGTATAGCAAAAGGCACGCCATCATTATACACACCAAAAGTACGTATTATAATAGCTAACGCACCTGCTACAAAACCAAAAATTATCATATTCACCATTTTATTTGGCGAAGAAGACATATCCGTCGCCAAGAAAAACGCAGCTAGTAAACTTGTTCCTGTAAATAAATGAAAAAATGGGTTAGCATAGCTTGTTGGGTCTATAAAGTAAAAAATTCCACCAAATAGTAAAAAGCCAGCTATAAAAGAAAATGCTATTTCAAAGCGAATTACCCATACCATACATAGCAAAATTCCCATAGCTAAAATAACAAAACTTTGACTTGCCCCTAAAGCACCAATATGTTGCCCAAACATTAGCTCAGACATTGGAATACCAGCAATAGCATCAACACCAAGGTATTTTAATGCAACTAAAGGATCTATAAAAGTTGTAGAAAGCTGTGCAAGGTTAGGTTCTATATAAAGAGGAAAAGAAATTAAACATAGTACGTAACCAACAACAGGTGCACATAAAGGCGAAGCCCCCAAGTCACCAAAGGCAAATTTTCCAAGTGTAATAGATAAAAATGCACCTATTACAACTAGCCACCAAACAGCATCTGCTGGAAGCATAAAAGCAAAAATCAAACCAACAACAATAGCTGATAAGTTATCAATTGCTATATCTCTTTTCATTAGCTTTTGGCATAAAGCCTCGGTAAGAGTGCTTACTAAAACAGAAAGAGCCATTACTCGAAGAGCAGGCAAACCCCATGTAAGAACTGCAAGTATCGCCGCTGGCAAAAGCCCAAGCAAAACAAGTTGCATTACCCACTTTATTGTTTTTCCTCTATGCCAAAAAGGAGCAGAAGAAACTAAATAAAGTTGTGATGAATCTGAACTATTCATAATCACCTCTTTCAATTAATTCGCAGATTCTTTTGAAGAATCAGAATTTTCTATTACTTGCTGAATTTCGCTTGCTGCATTCTTTTCCATTTTTTCCATAACAGGAATATCAACAACAGCAGGTTGAAGCTTTAATTTTGCAAGGCGGATATACTGCAATACAGGACGACGCATAATACAAGAAAAACCACAAAGACCACATTCAACACAGTATTCTGCATACCATTCTTTGCATTTTTCAAAGTTATTAAATTCTGCATAACGGCTAATCATTGATGGCGAGAGGCCTGCAGGGCAGTTTCTATCACATTCACCACAGTTACAGCAAGGGTTAGCTCCCTCTAAAGTAGGGACTACACCATGCGGAATAACAAATAAACCACGAACATATTTAGGAATACCACGTTCAGGCATTGAAATACTTTCACCGCGAAGCGGGCCATTAAGAACTATAGTATCGCCATGCTCTAAAGGACAACGTACATGCTCTAAAACATCGCTAACACGTGTTCCCTCTTTTACTATATAGTTTGCATGTGCACTAGGAGTACCAACAGTAATTACAGTTTCAACAAGAGGAAGCCCTGTTTCCACTACACGCCCTAAGCCCCATAATGTATGCAAGTTAACTATATTTGCACTTCCTTTATAATCTTTTCCAAAAACTTCTTTTCTAAGTAAAACAGGAACAGAAATAGGATATATAGGAGTAACATATTTAATTGTTATACCCTCGATAGGGGCAAACCTCATACCTCTAGGTAATACAAGAACAACCTCTTTTGGCTGCGACAATTTACATTGCAACTCTAAACCTTTAAGCACTGTTTCTAAGTGCGAGGTAAGCATAGCATCTGCCCAAGTCATACCTGGTTCAGCGTTTAAACCTGAAACAACTAAAGTATCGCAACGCCTTGCAAGTTGCTGAAAACCTAAGCCAAGATTTTTTATATCATGCCTAGCTTTTTCTAAATCTTGCTCAGCAAAAATAGATATAAGCTCTTCATAAGTATAGCGTTTTACATCTTTATCTTCAGCTGTTGCTTCAACAACATCTATATCAATAAAACGTGGGCCAACTTGTGTTACCACACCTCTAACGGGTGAAAATATATTTCCGTATTTTGGGTTTTTTGCAACTGCAAGCAAATCACCAGGGGAAATATCTAAGCCTTTTTTAATATTATTTTCTACCACATAGCCTGTATGCAACATACGTAGCTGCTTTACTTCAAGAGTATCAGCAAAAGGCTGATTTACTCTATGAGCAAGGTTCAATCGGTAATCCTTTAATGGATGAAGTCTTGAAATCATATAAGTATCCTTAATACAAAGAGTTAACTTGTCTATAAATGGCACTTAGCACAGTCATCTGCAGTATAAGGGCCTACACCTATCTCTTCATGGCAACCCATACAGCTTAGGTGGAAAGCATCCATACGGCTTGGGATAAGCTCTGATGCAGCAACATCTTCATGACATGTAACACAAGTCATTTGGTCAGGATTAAAGGCAAAATTACTATCTTCACTTAATTTAGTTTGTGAACTTGGGTCTATATGACAAGAAGCACAGCCTGTTATACCCTCTTCATAATAATCAAAGTGACAAGATTCACAACGTGCATGTACTGCATTTTTCAAAGACGGCATTGGGTCATCAAGCGGAGCATAACCTGTTGAATGGCAATTATTACAATTCATAGGTTCAGGTTCAATACTTTCATCATGGTGGCAAGTTAGGCAATCCATACCCATATCATAAGCGTGGAAATCATGCCCCCAATCAGTCTTATCATATTGTAAGTGGTGACAAGTCGCACACTGATCTTGTGTTGTATACATACTTTCATGTGTTGCAACAAATTCTTCGTCAAACTCAATACCATGACAAGAACCACAAGAAATTATACTTTCACTTGCAAGCTCTGGCGATAAATCTTCAGAATTTAAAGGCATTTCATGGTGACAAGTTGCACAAGAAAAACCATAATCTGCATGGTTTGAGTGATTAAAAACAACTTCACCGCCAGCATTATCTAGCAAAATACGAACAGGCATAACTTCTTTTTGCGTAGGCATTAAATAGCCCACTACCGCTATTACCGCACAAACAGCAAGTATACCCACGATAGGAACATAACTTTTTTTCAAATCCGCACCCCTTTATCCACTATAACAGTATAGCGTTACAGATTATAATGTTTATTGTTGTATCAACAATTAAGATTTTTTGCAAACTTTTTTTGAACTTGTGCTTTTTTTCATTTAGTAGAAACAATATTCAACAAGTGTTTATTTGATTATTTCCAATCTTTCCCAAGGCTTACATCAAATATTCTTACTACTGGTGCTATTTGAGCTCTTTTATATTCAGCTGATTTAATTTTTTTCATAACACTTAATCGTTCATCATTTGTAAAAGCATGCTCAATTTCACCTGCTTCTTTATCGCCTTCAAAGAGTTCGTACAAGAAAGGATCAAGCACTTCATATTCTGGTAAAGAATCGCTATCTTTCTGCCCTGGAGCAAGCTCCGCACTTGGTGCTTTTGTTATAGAATTTTGTGGAATAATTTCTTTTTCTTTATATTCATTATACCATTTAGCAAGCCCATATACATTATATTTATACAAATCGCCAAGAGGGAATAAACCTGCACAGGTATCACCATACAAAGTACAATAGCCCATTGCTGCTTCAGATTTATTGCCTGTACCCATTAGAAAGGCGGGTAAGGCATTCGCTAAGCCCATTAAATACACCCCGCGAATACGCGATTGTACATTTTGTAACATAAGCTGACTATTCGCTTCACTAGCAGTGTTTTCTTGTGCTATAGGCACAAGAACATTAAAAGTATCTACACTATCTTTTATTGGAATGACATGGTGTTGTATACCAAGATTTTGTGCTAAAGCCTTTGCATCAACCACGCTTCCCTCTGATGAATGTTCAGACGGCATTAAAACACCAACAACATTTTCTTTACCTAAAGCTTCAACGCATAAAGGAGCTACTAAAGCCGAATCTATTCCACCCGACAAGCCTAATACAATTTTAGATAAGCCAGAAGCTTGCACATGATCACGTATTGCAAAAACAAGAGCATCGAATATAAGTTTATACATATTTTTATATTCTGGTGATATATAGAATAAATTATCAAGCATAATTGAAGCTTCAAAGGCTTTTGCCCTTTGGTTAAGTTCGCCATTACTATTTACATAAAAACTTTGCCCATGATAGATATTACCCTCATAAGTGCTTATAGAATTTAAATAAATTGTATCTTTTTTAGCACGTTGTGCAAAGTAAGAAAGATATTCTTCTTGTTCTACTTGGAAATTCACCGAGAAAGGCTTTTTATTATAGTGTATATGAAATTCTGTAGGTAAGTGTTCAAATTCATTACCTGGTAGCACATCATATGAATATGAAAAAACTTGCCCTAACACTTCAAAAACATTTTTTCTTTTGTATACTAATTCTTCATAAGAATTACTGGTAATAGCAAAAATTCTTTCATTTTCATTTAAAATTATAGAAGTATCCCCAACAAGGGCAGCCTGAATAAGAGAAATGCAATTTTCTTGCTCTAAGGAAAATAAATATGCAGAGCTAGATTTTAATTCTACTTCTTTTCTTGTGCTTGGATTTAATCTAAAAAAATCTGCACTAACAAAAATTGCTTTAACGTCTTGTGGAATTGTAGAAATTTGTTCAATTAAAGCATGGGTTCTAGCCAAAAGGTTTTCATTTTTTAAATGAGCTTGAATAAACGCAAACATATTTTTCCTCTTTGAATAAAATCTATGCATTTATGCTAATTTATTTACAAAAAAAAAGCAAGCAATGGTATTTTGCTTACTTTTTATATGCTTTATAGTGTTTTTAACTATTTTTATATTTATTCAAAATCTGCATTTTGGCTTTCTAATGGTTCAAGATCAAGCCTTTCTCTTCTTGCTTTTTCTTGCTTTCTTTCTCTTGTGCCAAGCTTTAAAGAATTATCCCATGTAGAAGTTCTTTTTTGATGGCGTGTAAATACCAAGAAGCCTGTATGTGCAGACATTCTATCCGCTGGGCGAAGTCTATCAGGAACTGGTTTCCATGGGCGAACTAAAATTTCACACACTTCAGTTTCTTCAAATTCACGCTTTTCAAGAGCAAAAAGTAATTGTGCAACTTGGTCAACTGTAGGAAGTAAGAAAGCAATAGGTGCACCTGGTTTTAATGCTTCAAGTGCATTATCAAGGTATTCATGCGGAGTTCTTACATCTAAAAACAAAGCATCTGCTTTTTGTCCATTTAGTATTTCAGGGTCATTAATTCCAAAACCTGTTGAAATATCGCGGTTATGGAAGCGTACATTTTCACCTAAACCAGCCCATGCAACATTTTTCTTTGCAAGTTTATGAAACTCTTCGCGAGCTTCAAAGCTGTGAATAACACCCGTTTTACCTGCTGTCCAAGAAAGTGCAATTGTAAAACCGCCTGAACCAGAGCCTGCTTCAAGGATAGTACGCCCTTCACCAACTGAAAGCTTCATCATTATATACGCCATATCTTTCGGGTACATAATTTGTGTTTGTCTTTTAATGCCCATAATTAAATCATATAATTGTGGTTCTTGAACCCAATAAGGAAAATCTAAATTGGTATATACTTCATCACCAAAATCTTTACCGATTAAGTTATCGCATAGAAGTATACCGTCTTGACTTTCAAGTTTCTTACCTTCTTCAAGTCTTACAAGTTTACGTTTACCACGAGGTGACAATAAAATTACTAAATCATTGTATTTCAGCATATATTTTCTCTTTATTTTTAATTCAAGTTTTCAAAAAGGAAGGTGTAACGGCTTCGTATAAGCAAGGCAAGTTTTAGAACATTTTTACGCAAAGTTTCTTCATCAAACACGCCATAGGAAAGAAGATGTTTTGCTATTTCAGTAAAATCTTCCTTACCTCTTTCGTGCAGTTTTTCATAATACTGCTCGGCACGGTTAATAATTTCATTTTGACTTTTCTTTTCCCATGCCCATTCAGACTTGAGAAAGTGTTCATATATGATATTTGTATTTTCCTTGAAAGGGCGTTCTAGTGCAAAGTGCCATAAAGCTATGTATAAAGCTTTAAAGTCTTTGGTAAGTTCACGCTTTCTAGTTATATTATATACTGGAACTTGAAGTATTTTCAATTCTTGCACATAGTCAAGCGAGCCAAGCAATTCTTTTGCTGTAAAAACTAAGTTGTCTAACTCTTCTTGAGGAAATTCCGCACTCATACCTATAACCTGTTCGTCATATCATTTTTTTATGAATAAAACTAAACAATCAACACCATTTAATTAAATCATAAATACCTTATTAATTCAACTTAAAATCTTGTGAAGCCTAGCGTTTTTTACTTGGTTTTCCCCTAAAGCTTCCTTTAGGCTTGTCCATTCTTTTGTTATTACTTCTTTCTTCATTCGGTAGACTGAAAAAATTATCGTCTGAAAATCTTGAAGAAGCCCCTCTTTTTCTAGCAGAAAAAGAATCATCTTGAGAAAATCTTTGAGAATTTTTATCTATAAATGGTGCAGAGGAAGCTCTATCATCATTTCTACCTGCATTACGGGAAA
Organism: uncultured Desulfovibrionaceae bacterium; assembly: GCA_964369275.1. Lineage (GTDB taxonomy): Bacteria > Desulfobacterota > Desulfovibrionia > Desulfovibrionales > Desulfovibrionaceae > CAYJAZ01. The sequence continues at coordinate 10,833 of CAYJFV010000001.1, read as the reverse complement.
ATCTTGCATTACGTGCATTTGTTCTGTCACCAGCTCTATCATTTGAGTGTTCAAAACTACGTTCTCCACGTTCATTACGGTTTGATGGTGCAAAGCCACTATCACGTCTTTGTTCTCTATTAGCTCGGGGATCTCTATCGCTTCTTTCGCCTCTGTCATTTCTGTCTTGGCGAGAGCCACGCCCTTGTCTATCGCCTCTACCTTCAAACCTATCATTACGGCCTTTGCCAAAACGTGGGGCTGGGCGTGAGTTATTAAAGAAAGAATCGTCATCAAAATCACGTCCAAAGGCATTTCTGCGTGCTTGTTGCATGTCGGATTCTTCAGCAAAATTGCTAAATTCTCTGCTCATTGAAGGTTTTCGAGGAAATAATTGTTTTGATTCGTGTGAATTTGATTTACCAAAGCGGTTATCATCAAAAACATCATCATCGCTATAATCAGCACGTTTACGGCCAAACATTTTTGAACGGCTAAAAGAATCGTCACGATTATCGCGGTTTTCAAATTTTTTACGCCCAAATGAACGGTTTTCATCGCGATTAAAAGAGTCTCTTTTTCTATCAAATTTATCTTCAAAATTTCTATCAGCGTTATCGTCACCCACTACTTGATAGCCACTACGTTTTTCTTTAGCTTCTCTTGGTGGGAAGTTTCTGTTATTTGAATTTCTTTGCCCACGCCCTTGCTGGCCACGCCCTCTAAAAGAAGCTTGAAAAGTATCACGCATACTATCTAAGGTGTCATCACCTGTAAGTGGTGCTTCTTGTGGTTTTTCGTTTTTATCGCGGCGGTTATTACTACGCCCACGAGGGTTTCTTGTATCTGCAAATGATGGGTTCAAAGATTTTTGATACAAATCATCTAATAACATTGCAAACAAGAAAATGCTGTCTTTATCTTGCTCGCCATCAGCATCAATATCAGGATTAGCTAATTTTGCAGCAATATTTAAGTAGCGAGCTACTCTTTCTTTTTGCAAGCCATTTAAATTACGTTTTTGTTGTTCAAGTAAAGCAATTAAGCGAGTGCTTACCGCATTTTCTACATCATCATCGCTTGGTTTATCGTAATTTAGTAAGTCTATTTCATAGAAAGAAGCTATTTTTTCTAGCTCTAGGCGTTCCATTGTGTCTACTAATGAAAATACTGCACCCATTGCACCAGCACGGGCTGTTCTTCCTGCTCTGTGAATATAGCTTTCTCTATCTTCAGGTGGTTCGTATAAAAATACGTGTGAAAGCATAGGAATATCAATACCACGAGCCGCAACATCAGTTGCCACTAAAAAGCGAGTTTCCCCACGGCGTAAGCGATTAAGCACATACTCGCGGCGAGATTGTGAAACTTCTGAAGAAAGTTCTTCCGCATTGTAGCCAAAACCTTGTAATACCTGAGTAATATAATGAACAGTTGCTTTTGTATTACAGAAGATAATTGAAGATGATGGGTTTTCAACTTCTAATAAGCGGATAAGAGTTCTGTCTTTTTCCATTCTTTTACAGAATACTGAATAGTGTTGCATTTCAGCAATATGCACTTGTCCATCTGAAAGAGATAAAAATTCAGGTTTTTTCAAAAATTCATCAGCTAATTTTAGCACATTCATTGGATATGTTGCAGAAAATAGAGTTGTAAGAATATTTTCTGGTAAGTATTCTTGCACTGCTTTCATATCCGGGTAGAAACCGATTGATAACATTCTATCAGCTTCATCTAAAATAAGCATATTTAAATCGTTTAGTTTTAGGCTACCTTTTTGCAAGTGGTCAAGCACACGCCCTGGAGTACCAATAATAACCTGAGCCCCACGTCTTAGTGCATCTAGTTGTTTTTGGTATGGCACACCACCATATAAAGACACGCTTGAAACTTCATGTCCAAAAAGCTTATTAGCTTCTTTTTCTACTTGCAAAGCAAGTTCACGTGTAGGCACAAGCACAAGCCCTTGAGCACGCTTCAAACCTAAATCCATTCTTTCAATTAATGGAAGTAGATATGCAGCAGTTTTGCCACTGCCTGTACGTGATTGTAACATAATTTCTCTATCCGCTAATAAATAGGGAATAGATTTAGCTTGTACTGGCATTACAGAATCCCAGCCAGCACGCTTATATGCATCTACAATAGTTTGTGGCAAGTTTTCAAAGCTTGCTTCTTCTAATGGGTTATCTAAAGCTTTTACAACATTTGCTAAAGCATTTTTTTCTGTACTACGAGCTGATTCTTTTCTATTATTTCTTTGTCCGAATGAAGAATTTCTTTTCCTAAAGGCCATGTTAGTTCCTTATTTTTGTACTTGCAAGCTCTTCTTCGTCTAAATATTTAGTATATATAATAGATATTGTACAATCATTATTTGGGCATAATGAATAATTCTACATTTGAAAAATGAAGCAAAATACAAAGTGTATTAAATGGGTAATTAATTTACAAGAAGTCTTTTCCTTATACTTCCTGCGTAGTGATTATAAAATACAAACTACTCTCTTATAAAAAACATAAGCGAGCAACTATTTTTTGCCTTTTATTAATCTTTTTACTTTTGTTGTTATTTTTTGGTTATGTTGTGCATCTAATTTTTCAAATTTAAGCAAAAGCTCTTCTTGCTCTTTTGAAATATCTGTAGGAATTTGCACATTTACTTGCACTAAAAGGTCGCCAACGCGTTTTTCGTTGGGGTAAGGTAAACCCATACCTTTAATGCTTAGAACAGTACCAGTTTGTGTACCAGCTGGTATTTCAAATTCAATTTCTTCATCTAATGTTGGAATTTGAATTTTTGCACCTAGTGTTGCGTTAACAAAGGAAACTTTCACTTTGTAAACTAGGTCTTGGTCTTGGCGTTCAAACACTTTATCATCTTCAACAGTGATTACAACATATAAATCACCATTCGGCCCACCGTTTGCACCAAGTTCGCCTTCACCACGAAGACGCATTCTTGCACCTGAAAAAACACCCGCAGGAATTTTTACTTCAAGTGACCTTTCTTCTTCTACCACACCTTGACCACGACATGTTGAACACGGCTTTGAAATTACTTGCCCACGCCCTGCACATGAAGGACATTGAACATTAACTTGGAAAAAGCCTGTACTTTGGCGTAACTGCCCAGTACCACGACAACGCTGACAAGTTTCAGGGCTTGAACCAGGTGCCGCACCGCTTCCATCGCATGTTTCACAATCAACAGTGCGGGGAATGGTTAGGGTTGTAGTCATGCCTTTTGCAGCTTCTCTAAAAGTCATGGTTAAATTATAGCGTAAATCTGACCCTCTTTGTGGGCGTGGCCCAGACGAGCGAGAACCAAAACCGAAAAGATCGCCAAAAATATCACCAAAAGACGAGAAAATGTCATCTGTGGAATGAAAACCACCATTACCACCAAATGGATCAGCTGTTCCATAACGGTCGTAATTAGCACGTCTTCCTTCATCACGTAATACATCGTACGCTTCGGCTGCTTCTTTGAACTTTTCTTCGGCTTCTTTATCGCCAGGGTTTCTGTCGGGGTGATATTTTAAGGCTAAAGCCCTGTAAGCTTTTTTTATTTCATCTTCTGTTGCAGAAGCACCAACGCCTAAAACATCATAATAACTGCGTGTAGCCATAATTTAAAATCAACTATAAAACAAATTAAAAGAATAACTTGAATTAATTTTCAGGTGTATAATAACTCATATCTTCAGGAAGAATTTTGCCTTGTGCAACTTCGCGTAATGCTGTAACTGCCTCTTTATTACGAGTTGTAATTAAAGGCTCATACCCATCACGGTATTGTTTTACACGTTTAATAGCCATTTGTACAAGCAAGAAACGGTTATCCACTCTTTCTTGACAATCTTCAACTGTAATTCTAGCCATCTATGACCTCAATGTAGGTTTTAAAATACATAATTTAATATGCAATTTTAAAGTGAAAAAAATAGTTTGTCGTTTTGTATAATCCGAATTTAAACGGCTGTCAAGTTTAATTAAATTAACCTTTCTTCTACAAAGCAACACAAGCAACATAATTTTAAAATCAATCTTTTCAACTACTTCTTTTTATTATTTAGCAAGGTAAATTACTTAAACTAGCTTCTACATACTGCTTTATTCAGAAAAAAACGCCCTAAAAAGACTTGATTTGTGTGTATATTTCTGATATCCATACTTTTAATATTATAAACTACATTAATAAAGCGAGAACTTTTATGAAAAAGCATTTAGTTTGCCTTGCTCTTTTATCTTTATCTTTACATGGCTGTGCTAATTCTGTGCCTCTTGATGCATACTTTGAAGACCAAGCAGAAATAGAGAAAAATTTTGACAACGCCGATGATAGACTTACAGCTGTTGAAGCTCAGATTACTATGGCTCAATCTACCGTTGATGAGCTAAATAAAAAAATAGAAATGCAAGAAGAAAAACTTGTTCAATTGCAAGCAAAAGAAATGCAAAGAGAAATGGTAGCAGAAAAAGCAAGGCAAGAACAAATTGCAAAAGAAAAAGCAAAGCAAGAACAAGCGGCTAAAGCTAAAGCAACACCTGCAAAACAACCTGCACCTTCTATAGCAAAAATTACATCAAAGCAACTTACTGAAAAACAAGCTTATGACGAAGCATTAAGATTTTACCAAACAGGCAGATTCCAAGAAGCACACAATGCCTTTCTTGCTTTTCGTGAAACATACCCAACAACTCAGTACGCAGCAAACGCAATTTACTGGAGTGGCGAATCTTACTACGCACAAGAAAAATATTCACAAGCAATTCTACAATTTAAAGACTTAATTGCTCGCTTCCCTGAAAATAATAAAGTGCCTGATGCACTACTAAAAATTGCTCTTGCTTACCAAAAATTAGGTGATGCAACAAGTGCTGGTATACACACAACAGTATTACTTGAAGACTGGCCAAGCAGTGATGCTGCTAAAAAAGCACGTCGCCTAAACCTACAGACAATAAGCCAGTAACAAATGAAACAATCAATAGGCATACAATATAGTCAACACGGTCCAATTATTCCTTGTGTTTATGATGTTCCGCAAGAAGGGGAAAAATACCTTTATTTGCGTTACAATGATGGGATTATGGCTAAAAATGAAGAAGAGGACTTTTTGTTTGCTCGTGTAGCATGGCAACGTCCTTATTGCGATGAGATTCTACCTTCAAACTCACCTGAACTTAGACTTCCTACCCCCGAAGAATTAAAATCCGGCGAAGAAAACGAAAAACTAGTTCATGCCGCGTATAAATTCTGTACAAAAAGAATACATGCTCGCGAGCTTGATATGAAATTAGTTGATGCAACTGTATTATTCGATCAAAGTAAGCTTATTTTTTATTTTACAGCTCCAACCAGAATTGACTTTCGTGAGCTTGTAAAAGACTTGGTGAACGAATACCGTACACGCATTGAATTGCGTCAAATTGGCGTAAGGCATGAAACACAAATGATTGGTTCACTAGGCAACTGTGGCATGATTTGTTGCTGTAGGCGTTACCTTACAAATTTTGCACCAGTAACCATAAAAATGGCGAAAGAGCAAAACCTCTTTTTAAACCCTACCAAAATTTCGGGTATTTGTTCAAGGCTTCTTTGCTGCCTTGCTTTTGAACAAGCGGTTTACGACGATTTTCAACGCTCTTGCCCAAAGCTTGGCAAAAGATATCTTACCGACAATGGCTACGCCCGTATTCTACGTTTAAATATGTTTAGGAATACGGTTACTTTCTCGTTAGGAGCAGGTGAAATAGAGCATACCCTTGAAGAATGGAATGCACTAAACCCACGTAGACCAGAAGCACAACCCCAGCCACAACAGCAGCAAAAGCCAGCATACACTCCTGAGCCTTTTATAAACTGTTCAGTTGACCCTGAAATGATTGAAAATGACCCCGATTTACATATCTTTGATGCGGACTTTGCACCAAATTCAGAAGATGAGAAATAAAATATAGAAGAATAGATTAAAAGAATTAAATATGAAAAACTTTACTTTAACAACTCCAATTTATTACGTTAATGCTAAGCCACATCTAGGGCATGCCTACACAACTTTTCTTGCTGATAGCTTAAAGCGTTTTCATGCTATGCTTGGTGAAAATGCATTCTTTCTTACTGGCACAGATGAACATGGCGATAAAATAGTAAAAGCGGCTACAAGTGCAGGGCAAAATACACAAGAATTTACTGATGGTATTTCTGCTCTTTTCACAGAGCTATGGAAAGATTTAGATATTGAATACGATTCTTTTATCCGTACCTCTTCACCAGAGCATAAGAAAGTAGTGCAAGACGTATTACAAAAAGTGTACGATAAAGGCGATATTTACTTTGCTGAATATGCAGGGCATTATTGCTTTGGTTGCGAACGCTTCTATACTGAAAAAGAATTAGAAGACGGTTTATGCCCTCAGCACTTAACTAAACCTGAACTTATTTCAGAAAAGAACTACTTCTTTAAAATGTCAAAATACCAAGAGTGGTTAAAGCAATATATATTAGATAACCCTGAATTTATTCGCCCTACTCGTTACCGCAATGAAACTTTAGCTCTGCTTGAAAGTGGTGAACTTGAAGATTTATGTATCTCTCGCCCAAAAAAACGCCTTGATTGGGGTGTAGAGCTTCCTTTTGATAGCGAATATGTTTGCTATGTTTGGTTTGATGCACTTACTAGTTACCTAACAGGAATGGGCTACCAAGTAGACCCTGCTAAAGCCGACCCTGATTTTGAAAAACGCTGGGCTGGTGCTGAACATCTTATTGCAAAAGATATACTAAAACCACACGCAATTTTTTGGCCTACTATGCTAAAGTCTGCCGATATTCCTTTGTTTAAGCATTTAAATGTACATGGATATTGGCTTGTAAAAGACACTAAAATGTCTAAATCTTTAGGAAATGTTGTTGACCCTAGAGATGTTGCTACAGAAATGGGCATTGATCAATTCCGCTACTTCTTACTTAGAGAAATGAATTTTGGTTCAGATGCTTCTTTCACTGATGAAACCTTTATTACAAGAACCAATGCTGATTTATCAAACGATTTAGGCAATTTATTCTCTCGTGTTTTATCAATGACTAAGCAATACTTTGGCTCTGTAATTCCTGCTGTAAGCGAAGTAACAGAAGCAGAAAATGAATTAAATGCACTTACTATTAATGCCGCTAAAAACTATATTCAGCTATTTAAAGAAGTTCAATTTTCAAACTCTTTAGATGCTTTATGGGAAAGTGTGCGTGCAATGAATAAGTATGTAGATACTCAAGCCCCTTGGACTTTGTACAAAGAAGGTAACACACAAAGGCTTGCTACAGTTATTCGTACTCTTTTAGAAAATATGTATAAAGTTGCTTTATTGCTTTACCCAGTAATGCCTAAGGCTTCTACAACTTTGCAAGAGCAACTTGCACTTCCATTTATTGCAAATATCTATAACGAAGTTGGTGCTTTAGATAAAGCTATAGAAAAACAATATAACCTAATTGACGGGCAAAAAATTGCTGAAGCTTCAAACCTTTTCCCACGTCGCGAACTTGTAAAAGCCGAGCAACCAAAAAAAGAAAAGAAGCAAAAAGAGCAAAAACAAGAAGCTAAAGAAACAAAAGCTGATAATACTTTTTTAGATTTTGCAGATTTTCAAAAAGTAGATATGCGTATAGGTACTGTTTTAGTAGCTGAAAAACACCCTAATGCGGATAAATTGCTACGCCTAGAAATAGATTTAGGCGAAGAAAAACCACGTCAAATATGTTCAGGTATTGCAGAACATGCAAACCCTGATGATTTAATTGGAAAACAACTAATTGTTGTTACAAACCTTGCCCCACGCAAAATACGTGGGTTAGAATCACAAGGTATGATTTTAACTGCTGGCAATGATAATGAACTAACTCTACTTACTGGTATGAAACCAGTAAAAAATGGGCATCAAGTAAGCTAGCTTTTTGTGTAAAAACCTTTATATTGTGCTATATTGGCTAGGGTATATTTCTAAATTAATTCTTTTACCTTTTAGACGTCGTCAAAGTAATTTTTTATTTTAGTCACGAAAGGACAAAAACTCTTAATTTTGAAACGCCCCCAGTATACACAATGCAAAAAAACCATCTCTAAGACTGCATCTACATAGGTTGTTTATGATTTTACTCTGGCAAAAATCAAAAATACTTGCAACAATAAGTATTATGGCTGCAACTTTAGTTATAGCTATATTAGCAAATTGGTTTCAATCTGCTGCAGAAGATGCTGTTTTAAATTCTACCGTCCGAGAAATGGAAGAAATTGTAAGGCTTCAAGAATTTGCTCTTGAAAATGCTATTGAAGAATGCGAAGACGACCTTTCTTTACTTGCTGACTATATTGTTAACAACAATATTCCAGTTGAAAATATTATTGATTATTTAAATTCTCAATCTCAAGTAGAAGAGTTTGATAACCTTTACTATATTAATTTAGATGGTAAAGGATTTTCAAAATTTGGTGAAATATCAGATTTTTCACAAAACCACGCTTTCTTACAAGCTTTAGAAAACAAATATTTTATATCAATACCAACTATTTCTGCTGAAAAAGATGAATTTTTATTTAATGTTGCTGTACCTGTACTAAAAAATGGTAAGGTAGAAGGCGTACTTTATAGCGAAAACGCAATAAACGATTTTTTTACAAGTTACTATAAAACCCTTGAAGATAGAAGCGATGTTTTTATTGTTAACCATGATTTAGACTTTGTTTTTTCTACAAGCCAAGGGCATATTGGCGAAGCATCAATTCCCGAAGGCGATATTCAAGAAATGGGAATTGAAAATGTTATACAAGCTCAAGCAAGTATAAAATCTGGCAATAATGGTAGCTTTTCTTATAACTACTACGGCATACCAAAAATTATGGTATACATGCCTATTGCTATGACCAACTGGGCTTTAGCAATTAATGTTGAAACTGATGCCATTAACAGTGAACTAGCAAGAGCAGTTAATCAACTTCGTTTTATTTGCCAAGCTATTTACTGGTTTTTAATTATACTTATTATCTATACATCGCTTGCACAACACCGTTCTTTAAAGCTGCTTGAAAAAACAGCATATCACGACTCTTTAACTGGTTTAGCAAATAGCAATAAGCTAAAAAAAGAAATGCAAACGGTATTGCAAAAAGATAGTAATACTTTGTATTCAATTATAGTATTTGACATTGAAAACTTCAAAGCTTTCAACCAATTATACAGCTATGAAATGGGTAATAATGTTTTAAAAACTATGAAGTTATTTGCTGATACACTTACCGAGCCTTCACTTTGCTTTGCTAGAATTGATGGCGATAAGTTTGCAATGTTTGCAAAAAGTGAATTTTTAAATAATATCGAGAACCTTATATATGAGGGTGAATCTTTTTACGATGAACTCATTCCAGAGCTTATAGAACACGAAGCAAAATTCAAGTTTGGACGATACAGTATTGAACGTGGCGAAACTGATGTTGATGATATAATGAACAAGGTAAACCTAGCTCATAAAAAAGCAAGAGAAATTGCTGGGCAACTTCTTTGCGATTATGATGACTATTTTCAAAAACAAGTTCTTTTTGAAGCAAATATTACGAATAAAATGAAACCCGCTTTAAAAAACAAAGAATTTGCTGTATATTTACAACCTAAATTTAGCGTTGAAAACCCAACTCTTGTTGGTGCAGAATCACTTGTGCGTTGGATTGAAGCCGACGGCAAGATGATTTACCCTAATGAGTTTATACCCGTATTTGAAAAAAATGGCTTCATAGTTGAGCTAGATAGATACATTTTAGAACATACTTGCATAGCTCTTCGCAATTGGATAGATGCAGGTATTGGCTGCTTACCTATTTCAGTAAACTGCTCACGCCTTAACATAAACTCATCAACATTTATTGAAGATACCCTTGCAATTGTTGATAAATATTCAATTCCACATGAATTAATTGAATTAGAAATAACCGAATCTACTACAATTGAAGATGAAGGAATGCTAAAGGTACTCTTCTCTCAATTACAAGAATTAGGCTTTAAAGTTTCTATTGACGATTTTGGTTCAGGCTATTCATCTCTTAGCATGCTAAAAAACCTCAATGTAAATACCCTTAAAATGGATAAAAGCTTCTTCCCAAGCGATTGTAACGAGCGTAGTATTTTACTAATCGACGGCGTTATAAAACTTACCCAAAGCCTAGGCATTTACGTTGTTGCCGAAGGTATTGAAGAAGAAAAACAACTTGAACTATTAAAAAATGTTAAATGCGATGCCGTTCAAGGTTATTACTACTCCAAACCAATATCTATAGCCGATTTTGAACAAAAATACGGTAGTAACTTTCCACGAAAAGCAATAAATGGTAATATATAATCCAAACTATTTTTAATTTTTATTGCCAGCAACAAAAACTTTTTCAAGCATTTCTACTAATTGCCCGCAAATTCCATTCATCTTCATAGCTTCGCCAAATAGCCTTTTTTGTTGGTCTGAAAGTTCATGGCTTGAAAGGGTATCGGGCAGGCTAAAGCACAATCTACGTGCATACATCCAAGAATACGCACCCTCACAGAAGAGGTTGAAAAGCGATAAGAAGTCGTCTTTAATAGTGTTCCACATATTTATCATGTTTTCGTTTGGCTCTTGGCTTTGAATAAATGCAAAATACATTCGTAAGTTGGCAAGTTGAACACCTTGTATACCGTGCATCCAACCATATAACCAACTTGTGCGTTCAAAAAACAAACCAAACTCTAAGCCTAGTTTAAAAATACTATTAAAGTTATCATTACAGTTTTTTAATTCTTCATTTTCCCAACTAACAGGCATAG